>NZ_JBFRFE010000452.1:0-3570 GCF_052114665.1 Stenotrophomonas sp. 2YAF22
GGCCGCTGGGGCCGCTGGCCGGCAGCCACGCATCGCGTGAAGGTCATGAGGTTGCCGGCCAGCGGCCGGCACTACCCGGCTTTGCCCACCAAGGCCGGAACCCCGCTGCGCAGGCGGGGTTTCGCATTTCAGGGTTAGTCTGTGCGCCTCTTCCGTGGAGTCGTCTGTCGATGCGTCGCCGTTCCCTCGCCCTTGCCCTGTCCCTGCTGATGCCGGCATCCGCTTTCGCCCAGGCCCAGCCACAGGTTGCGCCGACCTCGGCGCCTGCGCCACGCAGCCCAGCCACCGTCACCCTGGCCGCCGCGCCGGCCGACTGGCGTGCACTGGATGGACAGCACGTGCGCATCGCCGCGCCGCTCACCCTGGCCGGCACCGATGGCCTGGAACGCTTCGGCCAGCTCACCGTCGCCTTCGATGGCCGCCTGTGGCAGCCGACCGAAGTGGCCGCGCCCGGCAGTGCCGGGATCGAACAGGTGATGGCCGACAACCAGCGCCGCCGCCTGCTGCTGGACGATGGCAGCAATGTGCGTGATCCGGCCAGCGTCGCCTACCTGCCGGGCAACCCGGTGCTGCGTACCGGCATGCAGCTGCGCAACGTGGAAGGCACCGTGCGCGTGGACGCGCAGGGCCGGCCCAGCCTGCAGGTGGATGGTGTACTGAAGCTGCCTGACCTGCAGCGCCCGGCCGTGCCGACCGTGCCCGGCAGCCTGCATATCGCCGCGTTCAACCTGGAGAATTTCTTCAATGGTGACGGCAAGGGCGGTGGGTTCCCGACCCTGCGCGGCGCGCGCACGCTGGACGAGCACAAGGCGCAGGTCGGCAAGCTGGTCGCCACCGTCAACGCGCTGGGCGCCGACATCGCCGCGCTGATGGAACTGGAGAACGACGGTTATGGCCCGCAGTCGGCCATCGCCGAACTGGTGGATGCGCTCAATGCCAGCCTCGCCGCAGACAAACAGTGGGCGTTCGTCGATGCCGGCCAAGGCCCCGGCAGCAATCCGATCCGCGTCGGCATCATCTACCGCAAGAGCGAATTCAAGCCGCTCGGCACGCCGCTGACCAAGCTCGACGGTCCCTTCGTCGAACACAGYCGTGCGCCGCTGGCACAGGCCTTCCAGGGCAAGGGCGCACCGTTCATGGTGGTCGCCAACCACTTCAAGTCCAAGGGCTGCCGTGATGCCAGTGGCGCCGACGCCGACCGCAATGACGGGCAGGGCTGCTGGAACGCCACCCGCGTGGAATCGGCCAGGCAGCTCCACACCTGGGTGCAGGCCGAAGCCGCGCGCCTGAAGGTGAAGGACGTGGTGCTGATGGGCGACTTCAACGCCTACGCGATGGAAGATCCGATCCGCACCCTGCACGACCTGGGCTGGCAGGATGCCTTCAAGGTGGCCAAGGTCGAACAGCCCTACAGCTACGTCTACAACGGCTACACCGGCCGCCTCGATCACGCGCTGCTCAGCCCGACCATGGTCAAGCGACTCGCCGGCGCCGCCGAGTGGCACAGCAATGCCGACGAGCAGGACGCCAGCGGCTACCAGGGCCGCAACGTGCAGGGCCCGTGGCGCAGCTCCGACCACGACCCGCTGCTGCTGGGCTTCGACAAGTAAGCCCTCGCCGGGGTCGGATCCCATTCCCACGGAATGGGCTCTGACCCCGGGCATCACTTACCCCCAGGCGATCAACCCGATCGCCAGCACCGCCAGCGCCAGGCCGGCCCGGTTCCAGCGCGTGGTCGGCTCGCCGAAGGCGAACACACCCACCAGCGCACCCAGCACCACTACGCCGATGTTCATGCCGGCGAACACGGTGGCCGGGCTGTCCGGCATCGACTGGTGCGCATGCACGTAGAACAGGATGTTGCCGCCATTGAGCAGGCCCAGCAGTGCACCCGCACCCAGGTTGCGCCAGGCCAGGCGGCTGCGCCCACTGAAATGCCGCCACAACTGCAGCGCCAGCATCAGTACGAAGGCCACGCTGAAACTGGCCAGCACCGCGGCCATCGACGGCGTGCCCGACAGCGCCACCTGCTTCAGCAGCACATCCACCACCGCAAAGCCGGCCCACACGGCCAGCAACCAGCCCCAGCCGCCGGCTGAAGCGGCCACCGCGGGACCGCGCGAGCGCAGGCTGATGGCCACCATCGCCAGCAGGCCCAGGCCCAGCCCGACCAGCTTCCACGGCGTTGCGGTCTGCCCGAAGAACAGGAACGCCGCCGCCAGCGACAGCAGCAGCGACAAGCGCTGCGCCACGTCACTGCGGACGATGCCGGCCACCGCCACCGCGCGGCCCAGCACCAGGAAGATCGAGGGCAGCACCACCGCCAGTGCCAGCAGCGAAACCCACGGCGCATGCGGGGCGCGCAAGGCGTCCAGCGGCGGCTGCAACACCACTGCTGTCATCGTCGCGGCGACCAGATAGTTCCAGGTCACCATCTGTGCAACATCCAGCTGGCGACGGCCAGCCAGCTTCAACAACACCGAAACCAGCACACTGCAGATCACGGCCAGGGACAGGTAGAACATGGGGCGGGCACAGGGCTGGGGCGGGGGACGTTATCATGGTGCCATGCACAAGCCCTCGTTCCCTGTCGCCGCTGGCGAAACCGCATGCCTGGTGCTGGATGGCCCGGTTGGTCCGCTGGAAGTGGTCGTCGACCTGCCCAAGGCCGATGTGCCGATGCAGCCGATCGTGGCCGTCATCTGCCATCCGCTGTCCACCGAAGGCGGCACCCTGCACAACAAGGTGGTCACCATGACCGCCACCACCCTGCGCGAGCTGGGCATTGCCACGGTGCGCTTCAACTTCCGCAGCGTCGGCGGCTCTGCCGGTGAATTCGACCATGGCGTGGGCGAGCAGGAGGACCTCAAGGCCGTCACCGCCTGGGTCCGCCAGCAGCGCCCGGACGACCGCCTGTGGCTGGCCGGTTTCAGCTTCGGCGCGTTCGTTTCGCTGAAGGCTGCCGCCGAGCTGCAGCCCGAAGCGCTGATCTCGATCGCGCCGCCGGCGGGCCGTTGGGACTTCGATGGCATCGCGCCGCCGGCCCGCTGGCTGGTGATCCAGGGCGAGCGGGATGAAATCGTCGACCCGCAGGCCGTGTTCCAGTGGCTGGACACCCTCGATGCCCCGCATGAACTGGTGCGCATGCCCGAAACCAGCCACTTCTTCCACCGCAAGCTGATCGACCTGCGCGGCGCGCTCACCCACGGCGTCAAGCATTGGCTGGGCACGGCGGCATGAGCGAGGTGGAACTGACCCCGACGCAGCGTTATGCGGCCGGGGTGGAACGCGGCGATTGGCAGAACGACCCGGCCCAGCATGCGGCCCTGGCCGAGCTGGACCGGATCCATCTGGCCCTAGTGGACAGCGCCGAGGACGGCTGGCTGGACCGCCTGTCCTCGTTCTGGAAGAAGCCCGAGCCGGTCAAGGGCCTGTACTTCTGGGGCGGCGTCGGCCGCGGCAAGACCTTCCTGGTTGACCTGTTCTACGACGGCCTGCCGATCAAGCAGAAGTACCGCACCCACTTCCATCGGTTCATGCGCAACGTCCACGAGCGCCTGCGCGAGCACC
>NZ_JBFRFE010000453.1:0-3563 GCF_052114665.1 Stenotrophomonas sp. 2YAF22
GTCCTGGCAGGAATGTTGCAGTTGCCGGCCAGCGGCCGGCACTCCCCGCGGGCGAAGTCATTCGGTAGTGGCAGGCACGTCCTGCAGCCGCAGCGTCGCCATCACGCCCAGGCGCAGGCCGGGCAGGTCGCCGTCGGCAGGCAGCATGATCGCCTGCTGGCGGATGCCGCCGAAATGCTTGACCTGGAACAGCACATCCAGCCCATGGCCACTGGCGCCGCCGCCGCTGGCCGCCGGTGCGCCGGGATTGCGCCGGGCCGGCTGGAAGCCGGGCGTGCTGCGCACCAGCTCGACGGTGCTTGCGGAAAAATCCCCTGCGATCAGGCTCGGCATGCCCTCGGCCGTGGCGCCGATCCAGGTCATCAGGTCGCTGGTCTGGTGCTGCCGGGCCGTGGCCTCATCCGGCTCCGGCCGCAGGCGCGCGACGTAGACGTTGACGTCGTTGTCGCCCAGCCGCAGGCGCATCATGCCGGCGGCACTGAAGGTGCCCGGCGGATGCAGCAGGGTGACGCCGTCCTCGCTGACCGGCAGCCGGCTGAGCATCGCGTTGCCATGCCGGACCGGCTGGCTCGGCGGGTCTGCGGTGACGAAATCGCAGCTGTAGCGCAGCCGGCTGGCCAACCAGCAGGCCGGGTTGCGCCCTTGCTGCTGCAGGACCTGCTGCACCGAGATCACATCCGGCTGCAGATCGGTCAGCAGCTGCAGCACCTGTTCGCGGCGCTGCTTCCATTGCCCTTCATCACGGCTGGGCAGTTCCAGCGCGGCGACGGTCAATTGCMGCACCTCCGTGGCAAGGCCGGCCGCCGGCGGCGCCTGCGGTCGCGCCAATGCAGGCACGGCCAGCATGAGGGCGAGGCAGCTGGACAGGATGCGGGCAAAGGGGAGGGGGCGCATAACGATAAGTTTACGCTTTTGCCGTGCAGGTTCCGTGACTTCCGGCAGGGCCGCACATGCCTGCCATGCTTTGGCGCGCCTGTCATGCAGCCCTGCAGCGTGCTTCGCACGCACAGGTTCCGGTACTCTTGCGCCTTTCGTTTTGCAGGAATGCCTTACAGGATGAGCCACGACGCAGTCGCCCCCATCGCCGGCCAGGGAAAGATGCCGCGCCAGATCCCGTACATCATCGGCAATGAGGCCTGCGAGCGGTTCAGTTTCTACGGGATGCGCAACATCCTGGTGCAGTTCCTGATCACCTCCCTGCTGCTGCAGGAAATCACGGCCGAAGGCCGTGCCGGTGAAGCCAAGGACATCATGCACAGCTTCATGATCGGCGTGTATTTCTTCCCGCTGCTCGGTGGCTGGCTGGCCGACAAGTTCTTCGGCAAGTACCACACCATCCTGTGGTTCAGCCTGGTCTACTGCATGGGCCATCTGTGCCTTGCGCTGTTCGAGGGCAGCCGTGGCGGCTTCTTCCTCGGCCTGGGCCTGATCGCGCTGGGCGCCGGTGGCATCAAGCCGCTGGTGGCCTCGTTCATGGGCGACCAGTTCGACCAGAGCAACAAGCACCTGGCCAAGATCGTCTTCGACGCCTTCTACTGGATCATCAACTTCGGCTCGTTGTTCGCCTCGCTGCTGATCCCGCTGGTGCTGAAGAACTGGGGCCCGCAGTGGGCGTTCGGTATTCCGGGCATCCTGATGTTCATCGCCACCTTCGTGTTCTGGCTGGGCCGCAAGCGCTACGTGTTGGTGCCGTTGCCGCCGAAGGACCCGCATTCGTTCGCCAATGTGGTGCGCACCGCGCTGACCACGCGGGTGGCCGGCCAGGGCCGTCCGGGCCTGGTGATCGCCGTGCTCGGCCTGGTGCTGGCGTTGGCCTCGTTCGGCCTGGTCGGCTCGCTCGGCATCGTGATCTGCCTGTGCCTGGCGCTGGTCTCGATCCTGGCGGGCATCGGTGGTGGTACCTGGCTGCAGCTGGACCGCGCGCGCGGCCAGCATCCGGCCGAAGCCGTGGAAGGCGTGCGCTCGGTGCTGCGCGTGCTGGTGATCTTCGCCCTGACCACGCCGTTCTTCTCGCTGTTCGACCAGAAAGCCTCGACCTGGGTGCTGCAGGGCCAGCAGATGCAGATGCCGAGCTGGTTCACCGCCTCGCAGATGCAGGCGCTGAATCCGCTGCTGGTGATGATCCTGATTCCGTTCAACAACCTGGTGCTGTACCCGGCCCTTCGCCGCTTCGGTTTCGAGCCGACCGCGCTGCGCCGGATGACCGCCGGCATCGCCTTCARTGGCCTGGCCTGGATCGTAGTGGGTGGCATCCAGGTGGTGATGGATGGCGGCAATGCGATGTCGATCTTCTGGCAGATGCTGCCGTACGCGCTGCTGACCTTCGGTGAGGTGCTGGTCTCGGCCACCGGCCTGGAGTTCGCCTACAGCCAGGCCCCGCAGGCGATGAAGGGCGTGGTGATGAGCTTCTGGAACCTGACCACCACCATCGGCAACCTGTGGGTGCTGCTGTCCAACGCGGCGGYACGTAACGACACGGTCACCCACAAGATCGCCAGTACGGGCCTGAGCGAAGCGGCATTCCTGATGTTCTTCTTCGCCGGTTTCGCCTTCGTCGCGGCGTTGGCCTTCGGTTGGTATGCGAAACGCTATCGTATGGTCGACAACTACCGCACCGCCTGAGCCTGACATGACCCCCGTCAATCTGCTGTTGATCGCCATCACCGCCATCCTGTCGTGGATGGCGTTCAACAACCGCAAGCTGGCTGACCGCCTGATCCTGTGGCCGCCGGCGGTGGATCGCCACCGCCAGTACGACCGCCTGATCACCTACGGCTTCATCCATGCCGACTGGTCGCACCTGATCTTCAACATGATCACCCTGTTCTTCTTCGGGGGGTTCATCGAGAGCGTGATGGTGCAGCTGACCGGCAGCTACCTGGTCTATCCGGCGTTCTATGTCGGTGCGTTGCTGGTCTCGATCCTGCCCAGCTACCTGAAGAACCAGAAGAACCCGAACTACCTCAGCCTCGGTGCGTCCGGGGCGGTGTCGGCGGTGCTGTTCGCCTTCATCCTGATCAAGCCGTGGTCGATCATCCTGGTGTTCTTCATCCCGGCGCCGGCGATCGTCTATGCCGCGTTCTACGTCGGCTACAGCATCTGGATGGACAAGCGCGGTGGCGATCGCATCAACCACAGCGCGCACCTGGCCGGTGCGGCGTTCGGCGTGATCTTCATGCTGGCCATGCAGCCGAGCATCTTCAGTCACTTCCTGCGCGAGCTGTCCAACCCGACCTTCCGCCTCGGCGGCGGCTGAGGGTGGCCGGGGTCGGATCCACTGGATCCGACCCCCGGGGCCGCGGCCCCGCTCCGGGTCAGGCCCGGGTCTGCTGACCGTAGGTATCGAGCAGGCGGGAGAAGACTTCCTCGCCGATGCTCTGGAACGCCTGGTCTTCGGTCTGTCCCTCCACGGCCAGTTGCAGCAGGCCCTCCAGCAGGGCGTGATCGGTATCGGATTGGGAATCGCTGGGGTGCATCACGGGCCTCCACGGCAGATCGCTTGGTCAACTGTCGCAAGGGGCATGCCAGGCTGGCGCACCCCTGCAGAGGGGGTAGCGGCCGGC
>NZ_JBFRFE010000454.1:0-3550 GCF_052114665.1 Stenotrophomonas sp. 2YAF22
AAAGCGCCCGCGCCGACAAGGAAGTGCGTTGAAACTGAGCTACACCCCGAAGGAGCCGCCAAGAATACGGTGTGAAGGCCGTATCGGCAACCCTTTTTTACAGTTTCAACGCACTTCCTTGTCGGCGCGGGCGCTTTCGCGCGCTTCGAACCACATCCCGTTGAGGATGGCCACGACCGAAGCCAGTCCGGCGCCGAGAATCCAAGCGAAATACCACATGGTCAATCTCCTGTGTGCGAGGGGTGTGCCGACCCTGGGCCGGCACACGGGCAATCAGTACGCGTTGGGGTTGTCGTCCATGTCCTCGACCGTCGTCTTGCCCTTCAGCACGCGGTACACCCAGGTGGTGTAGGCGAGGATGATCGGCAGGAAGATGGCCGTGGCCAGCAGCATGACCCACAGCGTGAGGTGGCTGGACGAACTGTCCCAGACGGTCAGGCTGGAGGTGGGCTGGCTGGAGGACGGCAGCAGGAACGGGAAGATCGCAAAGCCGACGGTGAGGATGATGCCGGCAATGGACGCGCCCGAGGCGATGAAGGCCAGGCCGCCACGACGCGCGCGCAGCAGCACCGCACTGGCAAGCGCACCCAGCAGGCCCAGCACCGGGAACACCAGCGTTGCCGGCATGCTGCTGTAGTTGCGCAGCCAGCCACCTGCAGCGGACCCCAGTTCGGCGGTCTTCAGCAGCGGATTGGTCGGCCCGTCGGTCACCACCTGCGAGGTGATCTGGTAGCCCGGCAGGCCGAAGGCCACCCAGGCGCCGGCAGCGGCGAACAACACGAAGCTGATGATGGCGGCGATGCTGCCGTAGCGCGCTGCACGTTCGGCCACCGGGCCGTCGGTCTTGAGCACCAGCATGGCCGCACCGTGCGACACCAGCATGGCCACGCTGATCAGGCCGGCGATGAGCGCGAACGGCGTGAGCAGGCCGAAGAACGAACCGGTGTAGGTCACGCGCAGTGTGTCATCGAAGTGGAACGGCACACCCAGCAGCACGTTGCCCACGGCGACGCCGGCAATCAGGCCCGGCAGCAGGCCACCGACGAACAGCACGCGGTCCCAGTTGTCGCGCCAGCGCTTGGACGGCAGCTTGCTGCGGTACTTGAAGCCGACCGGGCGCAGGATCAGCCCGAACAGCATCGCAAACACCGCCAGGTAGAAGCCGGAGAAGCTGACCGCATACAGCGGCGGCCATGCGGCGAAGATCGCGCCGCCACCCAGCACCAACCAGACCTGGTTGCCTTCCCAGACCGGGCCGACGGTGTTGATCACCAGCCGGCGTTCTTCATCGGTCTTTGCCACGAACGGCAGCAGCGTGCCGACGCCAAGGTCGAAACCATCCATGACGGCCCAGCCGACCAGCAGGATGCCGAGCAGCAGCCACCAGATCACGCGGAGCGTGGTGTAATCAAGTGCAATGAATTCCATCTGGATTCTCCTGCCTCAGGCCTGGCCGGGGGCAACGGCATTGGGGGAAACAGGGCGGATGTCGGCCTGCAGCGTCGGCAGGATGTCGTCCGGGCCCTTGCGGACCGCCTTCAGCATCAGCTTGATTTCGATGATCAGCAGCACCGTGTACAGGCTGGTGAACACCGCCAGCGTGGTCAGGATTTCATGCAGTGCCAGGCCCGAAGCCGCATAGAAGGTGGGCAGCACGCCGTCCACTGCCCACGGTTGGCGACCGTACTCGGCCACGAACCACCCGCATTCGATCGCGATCCACGGCGCCGGCAGGCTCCACACGGCCAGCTTCAGGAACCAGCGCTTGTCCTGGAAGTTGTTGCGGCACGAGTAGTAGAAGGCCAGCGCGAAGAAGGCGATCAGGTAGAAGCCCAGCCCGGCCATGATGCGGAAGGTCCAGAACAGCGGCGCCACGCGCGGTACGGTATCCATCGCGGCCTTGGAGATTTCCTCCGGCGTCGCGTTGAGGATGTCTTCGCGGTAACGCTTCAGCAGCAGGCCATGGCCGAGATCCTGCCAATGGCGATCAAACATTTCACGCGCTGCAAGATCGGTCTTGTCCTTCTTCACCCGTTCCAGTGCGCCATAGGCGATCTGGCCACCGCGGATGCGGTGCTCGGCACGCTCCACCAGTTCCAGGATGCCCGGAATCGGCTGGTCCAGCGAACGGGTGGCGATCAGGCCCATCAGGTATGGGATCTTGATCGCGTAGTCGTTGGTGTGGGTGTCCTGGTTGGGAATGCCGAAGGCGGTGAAGTCGGCCGGCGCACGCTCGGTCTCCCACATCGCTTCGATCGCCGCCAGCTTCATCTTCTGGTGCTCGCTGGCGGCATAGCCGCTCTCGTCACCCAGCACCACCACCGACAGCGAGGACAGCAGGCCGAAGGCCGCGGCCACCGCGAACGAACGGCGGGCCATGTCCCTGTGCTTGTTGCGCAGCAGGTACAGGGCGCTGATGGACATCACGAAGATTGCACCGGTCACGTAACCGGCACTGACGGTGTGCACGAACTTGGCCTGCGCCACCGGGTTCAGCAGCACCGCGGCGAAGTCGACCACTTCCATGCGCATGGTTTCCGGGTTGAACACCGCACCGGTCGGGTTCTGCATCCAGCCGTTGGCGATCAGGATCCACACCGCCGACAGGTTGGTGCCCAGCGCCATCAGCCAGGTCACGGTGAGGTGCTTGACCGGGCTCAGGCGCTTCCAGCCGAAGAAGAACAGGCCGATGAAGGTCGCTTCCAGGAAGAACGCCATCAGGCCTTCGATGGCCAACGGCGCACCGAAGATGTCACCCACGTAGTGGCTGTAGTACGACCAGTTCATGCCGAACTGGAACTCCATCACCAGGCCGGTGGCCACGCCSATGGCGAAGTTGATGCCGAACAGSRYGCCCCAGAACAGGGTCATCTGCCGCCAGACCTGCTTGCGGGTCATGACGTACACGCTTTCCATGATGGCCACCATGAAGGACAGGCCAAGCGTGAGCGGTACGAATAGGAAGTGGTACATCGCGGTCAGAGCGAATTGCAGCCGCGACAGTTCTACGACTGTCTGAYCAATCATGGCCTGGCTACCTCGTTGGATAGTGCCGTTGCAGGTGGCGGGAAGGGTGGTCTACGGGGTGAATGATGTGACCGACTACTTCAAACAGCCTTGATCCAGATCAATGTATGAACAGGTATTCAGGAGGATCGTATGCCAACCCGATGAAGACTGCGACCGCCGGCCGCAGGGGAAGGCTGTTGCCTGCGCCTACAATGCCGTCCATCCCCCTGCTGCCTGTGAAGAGCCTTGAGCGCTGCCGAACCGACCGCTGACGCCCCTGATCGGGATGACGAATCGACCCGCCTGCGGCGTGTGCGTACCGCCTGGCTGGCCGATCTGGCCCGTGCCGCGAAGGGGCGGCAGCGGCTGGCGTCGCTGTGCATCAGCGTGTCCGGTGCGCTGTTGATCGCTCAAGCTGCCGCCATCGCCTGGCTGGTGCAGCAGGTGCTGGTCGAGCGCGTGCCGCTGGCCCAGGGCCTGCCGGTGCTGGCCGCGTTGGCGGTGATCCTTGTCGTGCGCACCCTGCTGGGCAGTGCCACCC
>NZ_JBFRFE010000455.1:0-3549 GCF_052114665.1 Stenotrophomonas sp. 2YAF22
CGCCCTTGCCTTCATGGCGGATCGGCGAGGTCTTGCCGTGCATGATGTTGCCGGCGCGGATGACCGTGCCGCCGTAGACCTGGCCGATGCCTTGGTGGCCCAGGCACACGCCGAGGATCGGCGTGGTCGGGCCCAGGCGCCGGATCAGCTCCAGCGACACGCCCGCTTCGTTGGGCGTGCACGGGCCGGGTGAGATGACGATGCGTTCGGGCTTCTGCGCGGCGATCTCGTCCACGCTCATCGCATCGTTGCGCACCACCTTCACTTCGGCCCCCAGCGTCTGCAGGTACTGCACGAGGTTGTAGGTGAAGCTGTCGTAGTTGTCGATCATCCACAACATGGTCAGGTTCCGTCGCTTATCAGGAAAATGGCGTAYACGTTTTCGGTGTAGGTGATGGGGCCGGCTTCGATGGATTCGCGTTCAGCGGGCGCCGGCGCCGAGGCCGGTGCGTAGCTGCCGGTCACCGAGATCCTGTCGAGATACTCACCATCCTCGCCCGGCTGCGGCCATTGCCCGGCCTGGATGCCATAGGCAAAGTTCGGCGCCACATCGGAGATGCTGTACAGGCCGCGCACTTTTGTTCCATAGGCCTTGGCAAGTCCCTGCGCGGACTCGCGGGTCTTGGCCGCGGCCTCGCCCTTGAGCTCGCGGCGCAGCGCGACTTCACCGGAGTAGGTCGGGGCAACGCTGCTGACCTGCACGTTCTCATTGGCCTTCAGCGCGCCCAGCACGTCCTGCATCTGCTTCACGCTGGCGAAGCTGGCGCGCAACTGGCGCGACACCTGGGTACCCATGAAGACCTGCCGGCTCTGCTCATAGCGGGTTGCCGGACCGATCCGCAGGTTGTCCGCACGTACGCTGCCTTCCACCGCCTTGTACTGCTTGAACAGCGCCAGCACGCGGGCAACGTTGTCCTGCACGCGGCGGCGCGCCGCATCCGCGTCCATGTCGGTCTCTTCGATGTTCAACTGCAGGCCGAACCGATCCGGCATCACCACGCGACGCGCCTCGCCCTTCACCAGCAGGTGCGGCTGCGAGGGAATGGTATTGGCCTGCGCCCACGCAGACGGGGCCATCGTGGCCAGCAGTGACGACCACAGCAATGCGCTCAGCAGCTTCATGCGGTACTCCTTGTCTTGAATGGGAACAGCGGAAGGTGCCGCGGCGTCGGCCACGGCACGGCAGAACTCACAGACCCTTGGCGGCCTGGGCGACGGCGCGGAACAGGGCACGGCCCTTGTTCATCGTCTCGTCCCATTCCTTGTCCGGGTCCGAGTCGTAGACGATGCCTGCGCCGGCCTGCACGTACAGGCGGCCGTCCTTGATCACCGCAGTGCGGATCGCGATCGCGGTATCGGCATCGCCGTGCCAGCCGATGTAGCCGATGCTGCCGGCGTAGACATTGCGCTTGATCGGTTCCAGCTCGCGGATCACTTCCAGCGCGCGGATCTTCGGCGCACCGCTGACCGTACCGGCCGGGAAGGTGGCGCGCAGCACGTCGGCATAGCTCAAGCCCGGCTGCAGCTGCCCGGTCACTTCGCTGACGATGTGCATGACGTGGCTGTAGCGTTCGATCACGAACTGCTCGCCCACTTCCACGGTGCCGGCCTTCGAAACACGACCGGCGTCGTTGCGGCCCAGGTCGATCAGCATCAGGTGCTCGGCGCGTTCCTTCGGATCGGCCAGCAGCTCGACTTCCAGCGCCTGGTCCAGCTCCGGCGTGGCACCACGCGGGCGGGTGCCGGCGATCGGGCGCACGGTCACTTCTCCGTCCTGCAGGCGCACCAGGATTTCCGGCGACGAGCCGACCACCTGCAGGTCGCCGACATCGAGGAAATACATGTACGGCGACGGGTTCAGTGCCCGCAGCGCGCGGTACACATCCACCGGCCGCGCCTTGAACGGCACGCTCAAGCGCTGGCTGAGCACCACCTGGAAGATGTCGCCGGCACGGATGTACTCCTTGCTGCGCTGGACCGCATCGACGAAGCCTTCGCGGGTGAAACCGGAGACGAAATCGGACTCGTCCAGCACGTCGCTGGTGAGTGGTGCCGGATAGCCGGCACCCGGCGCGCGCAGCTTGGCCGCCAATGCGTCCAGGCGCGCCTGCGCCTGCTCGAAAGCGCCCGCTTGGCGCGGGTCGGCGTGCACGATCAGGTACAGCCGGCCCTTCAGGTTGTCGAACACCGCCAGCTCATCGGAGTGCAGCAGCAGGATGTCCGGAGTGCCCAGTTCGTCGCGGCCGGCCGGCGATGCCAGGCGCGGCTCGATGTAGCCGATGCACTCGAACCCGAACCAGCCGACCAGGCCACCGGTGAAGCCCGGCAGGCCTTCCAGCTTCGGCACCGAGTGGGCACTGCGCAGCGCCTCGACCTCGGCAAACGGATCGGCCACCTCGCGGGTTTCCACCACCTGGCCGTCCTCGCGCACCGTCAGGGTGTGGCCGTGGAAGGCGTACACGCGACGTGCCGGCAGGCCGATGATCGAGTAACGACCAAAGCGCTCGCCGCCTTCGACGGATTCAAACAGGTAGGTATTGGGGCCGTCGGCGAGCTTCAGATAGACCGAAAGCGGCGTGTCCAGGTCGGACAGCACTTCGCGGACAACGGGAATATGGGTGTGGCCTTCAGCGGCCTGCTGCAGAAACTGAGCGTGCGAGTTCAAGACGACTTTCCTTCCGGGACACAGCGTTATGGGGACGGACGACGGCAACAGGCCACCATCGCCACCAACGGCGTGCGGAAGAAAGGGTATGCGGGGTCGTCAGGCTGGACACCCAATGACTGTATCGCAGCTTTGGCCGCAGGGAAACCCTTTGGCGACGGGCGGTTTGCGCCGCCCTAGCCCATCCGCCGTGCCTGTTCCTGGGTCTCCTGCACCTGCTGCTGGGCCAGCGATACCCCCTGCGCCTGCTCGCGACTGGCGTTGATCGCGTCAACCTGGGCCGTGCTCGCGCTCAGGGGCTGGGCCATGCCCGCTGCCACATCGACGTGGGCATGGCGGCGGTGCGCGGCGTTCAGGTCCGGCGTATCCACCGCGAAGGCACGGCTGTGATCCTCGCTGAGCACCACGTGGGAAATGGACTCCAGCCCTTCGCGCTTGGCCTGCACGGCCAGTGCGCCGGCGAGCTGGTCGCTCTGCAGGTCAGGCACCCGGTTGTGGGCGCGGTCCAGGGCGTGGACCCCGGTCTGTGCGCCATTGAACAACCGGTAGTCGGTGTGGCCAGGGTCATTGATGCCGTGCCCGCGCGCAGCGGGCTCTGCTGCCACGCTGGCGCGGCGGCCATCCTCGGGATGCTGTATGCGCTGGTGCTGCTCGACCAGCTTGCGGGCGACGGCTTCCTGCTTGATCAGTTCCGAGTCCAGGCTGGGAATGACAGTCTCGGCCATGCCATGGCGGGCAGTTGCCTCGCCAAACGCTGGACCGATGTCACGGATCAGTCGCGCGGACTGAGCGAGATTGGAGAGCTTCACCGCATCCAATGGCAGGACACCGGTGGGTACATGCGTTGCTGCCGCAGTGCCCACCCCCACACTGATGCCCCCGAC
>NZ_JBFRFE010000456.1:0-3546 GCF_052114665.1 Stenotrophomonas sp. 2YAF22
GGTGCCTGTGATAGCGTGCCGTGATGAAGATCCTTGCCCTATCCGGTAGCGCTCGCCGGCTGTCCACCAACACCGCATTGCTGAGGGCGCTGGAAGAACTCGCGCCACCGGATATCGCACTGAGTACCTACGCCGACCTCGGCGGACTGCCCGTTTTTTCTCCCGATCTTGAAGATCTGCCCTTGCCTGACAGCGTTGTGCACTTCAAGCGCTGCATTGAAGCCTGCGATGGCATTCTGATTTCGAGCCCCGAGTACGCACGAGGCATTCCGGGCGGCCTGAAGAACGCCATCGATTGGCTCGTATCGGGCGACCTTGTGATTRCAAAGCCCATCGCGCTCGTGCACGCATCCCATCGCGGCGACGACATGCTCGCGTCTCTGCGGCTTGTGCTGTCGACAATCAGCTCCCGCTTCAACGAAGAACTGTTCCTGCGCTTCCCCTTCATGAAGATGGAGCCGGAGGCCATTGCCGATGCCGTAAGGCAGCCGGCCAATCGCGGACCGGCGGAGGCCTTTCTTCAGGAATTTTCCCGCTACTGCCAGCGACCAGAGGGCGATTGAACATGATCGTTGGTGCAGTCTGCTGACAAGGGCTTGTGGCGTCAGCGGTTCACCGGTGCTTGCAGATGGGAATACCCCGCGGCCTCCACGAACTGCGGCAGTGTCCACAGCTGGCCGTTGGGCCCCCACGTGCCATCGGTGACATCGCTCACCGTGATCGAAGCAGCCAGCCGCTGCGTATCCGGCAGGGCCAGCGATTCCAGAATGGCCTGGTGCACAACCGCCGCGTAACGGGACCGGTGCTGTTCGTCGAGTACGCCGGCGGGTGCGAGGACGTGGACCAGGCACGGAATGACGTGGAGGAAGTCGGCACTGCCGCCACAGCGCCAGAAGCCGGCCGGCACCTCCTCGGCAATCACCCAGCACAGGCTGCGTTGGCGGGGATCAGGCCCCAGGCCGCTGCATTGCGTTGCAGCGGTATTCACCGCGGCGATCATCCGCTCGCGCTGAAGAGCGGTCAGTGCGTCGGCGGGTGTCTTGATGAGGATGGTGGGCATGGATAGCGCTCGTGGGTGAGGGAGCGCCCATTCAACCGCGCTGCGGCTCGGGTCTTAAGTGGCCGATTTGCCAACAATCGCGCAGAATCAGCCAATGCATGATTTCGTCCTGGTGGTGCCGCGCGCACCCTTTGCCTCCAGCGTCACCCTCACCCTTGATCTTCTGACCACCGCGGCCAAGCTGGCGTGCCGGGTCGGGGTTGCACCGCCGCGTTGGCGGGTCTGCGCGGTGACGCCAGGAAGCATTCCGCTTGGCAACGGCCTGCACCTGCAGGTGGACACGTTGCCTGCGCGCTCCTCTGCGCATGAATGCTGGATCCTGCCGGGCCTGGACATCGACGATGCCAGCCAACTCGACGCGCGCTTGGCCCAGCCGGACATTCCGCCTTTGGTCGCTGCGCTGCGTCGCCATGCCAGAGCGGGCGGCACGATTGCAGGCTCCTGTTCGTCCGTGTTTCTGCTCAACGCAGCCGGATTGCTGGAGGGACGCTGCGTGACCACAACGTGGTGGTTGGCCTCTGCGCTGCGGCGCGTGGCGCCAACCACCCGCGTCGAACCCGATCGCATGGTGCATGCGGATGGCACGCTGGTCACTGCCGGCGCCGCGATGGCACACATGGACCTGGTGCTTTACGTGCTGCGCCAGCGCTTCGGCGAGCAACTCACGGCCATGCTGGGCCAGGCGCTGCTGGTCGAGCAGCGTCGCCTGCAGTCGCTGTATATGTCGCCGGCGATGATGGTGCCCGAGAACAACCTGATTGCGCTGTTGACCCGCCACATCGCAGAGACGCTCCCGGAACCAGTCACCGTGGGCACGCTTGCCGCGCGGGCCAACATGTCCACACGCACCCTCAACCGCCAAGTGAACAAGGTGCTCGGCTACGGGCCGCAGCAGTTGATCCAGTCGGTGCGCTTGAACCGGGCGCGGGTGCTGCTGGAAAGTGGCGGGCTTTCGGTGGAAGAGGTGACCGCGCAGGTGGGCTTGGGTGATTCTGCGACGCTCAGGCGATTGCTGCGCAGGCGACTGGGCCTGAATCCTACCCAGGTTCGAGGGTGAGGGAGCTGCATTGCTGACTGCGGGCTTGCGGACGCCCATCGGGTCCGGTCCGGGCGCACGGATTCATTCACAGGCGCTGCTCTATATTCAGGGCCACAACGCCGCATACTGCGGCTGGACCGGGAGTATCCCCATGAAAACCGGACGTTTGCTTGGCATTGCCCTGGGTGCGGCAGTGACCCTGGTTGCTGCGCCTGCCTGGGCCGATCCGCCGCATCATGCACGGGGCAACGGACCGCCGCCCCATGCAGGCGGCCCGCACAACCGCGACGCACCCCCGCCGGGCTGGCAGAAAAAGGCATGGCGCCGCGGTGACCGCTTGCCTTGGGCCGAGGTTGACCGGCGCTACTGGGTGGACGACTACGCGCATTACCGTCTGCGCGACCCCGGCCGCGGTCAGCGCTGGGTGCGGCAGTCGGATACGGAATACCTGCTGGTGGAGATCGCCAACGGCGTGATCATCGACGCCCTGCGTCGCTAGGGATTCCGGCATGGGCCCCGGGCGGCGCGCAGCCGCCGCGGGGGTACTGCAGGCACGGCCGCCGGTGGCATTGCGCGCTTACCCCGGCAACTCGCACTTCATCCTGCCGTCCAGGTAATACGGCTTCGGTACGTTCGGGTTGTCGCTGGTCTTTTCAAAGACCACTTCGAACGACGCCGCGTCGGGCGAACCTTTGCGATCGGTGCAGGCGTCCTGCAACTTCTTCTTGACCGCGGCAATGCCGGCCTCGCGGTTGGCACCGTCGGCGCTGTTGGTCAGGTTTACGGTTTCAGCCAGGGCCAGTGGGCTGAAGGCACACAGGCAGCTGGCGATCATCAGGGCATGCAGCTTGGTCAAGGGGCGCGCCTCGCGGAAATCCAATGAGGCAGTCAGCATAATGCGGGAGCGTTAACAGCATGTGCCCGGTTGCGGCAGTTGGCTTGGCTGACGTTGTTTGGTACAAGCCTCGCTGTCGAAGATCAGAGAATGGGTACGAGCCATGTCCGAACCCTATTCGGCCCTGCTCAGGCTGCGGCTGCCACGCGAGCGTCTTGCACGCTGGTTGGCCGCGCCGGTGCCTGCGGCATCGAGGTGGAAGGACTGGCGATCGATCGCCGGCCGGTGGCGCCTGCCCGGCGGCGCCGATCTGGCTGCGTCCACTGATGTGGAGCTGGGTGAATTCCTCGCCGATTGCAATGCAATGCTGGCCCGGCATGCGGACAATCGCGCAGCGTTGGCCGCCATCCTGCAATCCGCGCAGGCGGAGAACATCAAGCTTGCGGCCTACGATCAGGCAGGGGCGTACTTCGTTGCAGGGTCACTGACGTATTCCGAGAACCTCTATGATCTGGTCGTGTTCCTGGCGATGGCGCGGGGCGCCGCCGATTTCCTTGAGCCTGGCGAGCACGGCGTGGCACTGGTGCACGACTACCTATGGGCCGAGGACGG
>NZ_JBFRFE010000457.1:0-3532 GCF_052114665.1 Stenotrophomonas sp. 2YAF22
CTTCCAGGTCATGGGTGATGAGGATCACCGAGCGGCGATCCTCCTGCCACAGCCGCAGCAGTTCGTTCTGCATCAGGTGGCGGGTGTGGATGTCCAGCGCCGAGAACGGCTCGTCCATCAGGATCACTTTCGGCTCGACGATCAACGCCTGCGCCATCTGCACGCGCTTGCGCTGGCCGCCGGACAGCTGGTGCGGGTAGCGGTGCTCGAAGCCCGTCAGGCCGACCTTGGCCAGCCAGGCATTGGCCTTGGCCTTGCGCTCGGTTTCAGGCACGCCACGAAAGCGCAGGCCCAGTTCGACGTTCTGGTACGCGGTCTTCCATGGCAGCAGCGCATCCTGCTGGAACAGATAGCCGACAGATTCCTGCACGCCGCTGACCTTGCGGCCGTCGATGGCCACCTCGCCGGAAGATGGCGTGAGCAGGCCCGCCACGGAATTGAGGATGGTGCTCTTGCCGCAGCCGGTGGGGCCGACGATGGCGAGGAACTCGCCGTCGCCCACCTGGATGTCGACATCACGCACGGCGGTGAATTCGCCGAAGGACATGGTCACCTTGTTGATGGCGACCATGGTCTGTGCAGGCTCCAGCTGTGGCGCGCCATTGAGCTGGCGCACGGTGGCATTGAGGGCCATGGGGTTACCTCCGCYTAACGTTGGGCTGCCGGTGCCGCAGCGTGGGCACGCTCGACGAAGGCATTGGTGTAGGTCCTGGACAGATCGATGTTGGCCTTGGCCACGTCCGTGTTGAACTCGCGCAGCACCTTCAGCGGCGTTTCCAGGTCGGCCGCGGTGAACTGGCCATCGGTGGTGAAGATCGCGCGGGCGTTCTCCACGGCCCGTGCATAGGTGGCGCGGTCGCCGGAGACATAGCTGTCAGGCAGGGCCGCGACGATGTCCTCGGCGCTGTTGTCGGCGATGAACTTCAACGCCATCTGCTCGGCACGGGCGATCTTTTCGGCCGCTTCCGGGCGCTTGTCCAGGAAGCTCTGGTTGGCGTACATCACCGAGGTCGGGTACAGGCCGCCATAGACCTGGCGTGCGCCTTCATCACTGCGTGCGTCGAGGATGATCTTCCCGACCTTGCGTTCGGTGATCAGGGTGGCGGCGGGGTCGTAGTTCACCAGCAGGTCGATCTTGCCCTGCTCCAGCGCGGCGACTGCTGCGGCACCGGACCCCACGCCGATCAGCGAGATGCTGTCGACCGGGATGTCATGCTGGGCCAGGAAATGCCGCACGAAGAAGTCCGACGAGGAGCCCGGTGCGGTGATGCCGACCTTCTGGCCCTTGATGGTCTGCGGGCGCGCCGGATCGAACGTGGCGTCTTCGCGGCCGGCCATCACCAGGCCGGAATTGCGCGAGAGCAGCACGAAGGCGACCACGTCCTTGCCCTTGGCCTGCATCTGGATGGTGTGGTCGTAGAAGCCGACGGCCACGTCGGTGGAGTTGGCAACCAGCGCTTGCAGCACCTTGGAGCCACCCTGGGCGAAGTTCTCGGTCTTCACGTCCAGGCCGACGTCCTTGAAGTAGCCCTTGGCGTCGGCGATGAAGAACGGCAGGTTGTTGAGATTGTAGGAACCGACGCTGATGCGCACCGGGGCATTGTCGCCGCCGCGCGCGCCGCCACCGGCGGCCGTGGCGTCCGGCTTGCTGCATCCGGCCGCGGCCAGGCCGACCGCGCACAGCGCGGCCATGAAGAACTGCTTGTACATCATCCCTCCCAGGAGTGAAGCATCTACGTTGTGGTGGCGGGCAAGCACGGCTGTGCCGGCCCGACCGGTTTCAGATCATGCCGCTGACGTCCATTGGCGGGCTTGATTGGCACTGGCCCTGGCGGGCGCGGGCGACGTGGCGAACACGCGACCTTCAAACAGACGACGTGCGGTGCGCACCACGCTGGCGACCACCGGCGCGTCGTCCGAGCTGCGACTGAGGCCCACCTCCAGGGCCCCACTCGGATGTTCGAGGGTAATGCTGCCGGGCAGCGGCAGGCACCCGACCAAAGTGTGGGCCAGCGTGCCCGGGGTGACGGCGGCGGTCGCGATGCCCACCGCACCGGTGATGGCCAGCGCGGTGTGACACTGGTGCGGCATGAAATAGCGCACCTGCAGCTGGCCGCCGTGTTGCGGTGCAGACAGCAGCACCGGCTTGGGAATGACCTTGTTGCCGGCGTCGGCGATGCCCATGCGGGCACCGGCCTCGATACGCAGCGCCTCCAGCCGCGCCATGAACGCAGCATCGGCGTTCAGTTCGGCAGGTGAGGCATCGCCGCGTACGCCCAGGTCTTCGGCCTGCACCAGCATCAGCGGCATCGCGCAGTCGACCAGGCTGACCGGCACGCCGTCGATGGTTTCCCGGGCATGGCCGCTTGGCAGCAGCTTGCCGGTGCGTGCGCCGGCCGCGTCCAGGAAGGACAGCCGCACCGGCGAGGCCGAGCCCGGCGCGCCGGCAATGCGCGTATCACCCCGATAGACCACGTTGCCGCCCGGGGTTTCCACCGTGGCGATGATCAGCTTGCCGGTGTTGACGTTGTGCACGCGCACTTCGGTCTCCGGGTCCTGTGCCTGTACCAGCCCGCGCTCGATCGCATACGGGCCCACGGCCGCCAGCATGTTGCCGCAGTTGGGCGAGGTATCGACCACCTGCTGCTCCACCCGCACTTGGGCGAACAGATAGTCCACGTCAGCATCGGGGCGGCTGGAGCGGTCGATGATGGCCACTTTGCTGGTCAGTGCGTTGCCGCCGCCGATGCCGTCGATCTGCAGCGGGTGGCCCGAACCCATCACCTCCAGCAGCAGGCGGTCACGCTCGGCAATATCAGCCGGCAGATCGCTGGCCAGGAAGAACGGGCCCTTGGAGGTACCGCCGCGCATGAGCACGCAGGGAATGCTGAGCAGATCGTTGGACATACGTGTGATAGATTGATGCGTATAGGGGATGAATGACCCCTCTGTGATTCGATACTGGCATGACCCCAATTGATCTGTGAATTGCTGATTTTTGGATGATTGATACCTGATGAGCATCAATTGCGAAATTCTGGATCTGCGCGCGTTCCTGCTGGTATCGGAAACCCGCAGCTTCCATCGCGCTGCCGAGATCCTGCATGTCTCCCAGCCAGCGTTGAGCCGACGCATCCAGAAGCTTGAGCAAGCGGTGGGATCGCCGCTGCTGGAGCGCACCACGCGCAGCGTCAGCACCACGGCCGTGGGCGAGAACCTGCTGCCGCTGGTGCGGCGCATGCTGGAAGAGTTCGATGGATCGCTGTTCTCACTGCGCGGCCGCGAAGACACCCGCGGCGCTACCGTGACGATCGCCTGCCTGCCTACGGCGGCGTTCTACTTCCTGCCCAGCGTGATGGCGCGTTTCCACGAGGCGCATCCGAACGTGCGCTTCCGCATCCTGGATATCCCGGCCACCGAAGGCCTGCAGGCGGTGGAGCGCGGCGAAGTCGAATTCGGTATCAACTTCATGGGCGCCAACGACCCCAATCTCGATTTCGACGTGCTGGCCGAGGATCCGTTCGTGCTGGCG
>NZ_JBFRFE010000458.1:0-3529 GCF_052114665.1 Stenotrophomonas sp. 2YAF22
GTGGTGTTCGGCAGCGTCTCGCTGACGGTGCCCTCGAACTCGATGGAATCGTCTTTCGACATGTAGTCCTGTGCGGTTCAGAAAACGGCCACGCTGGGCCTAAGGCGCAGCATTTTACGCGTCAAACGCCCAGCTTGCAAAGATTGTGTTATTCCCCGGCAAAATCCGCTGCCGGCACGCGCCCGACGAGCCGGGTCCAGGCGCCTTCCCGGCCCTGCGCCTGCACCGCACTGCGGACCTGCTGCAGAAACGGCGCGCGCGGCAGGTGCTCGGCGCCCATGCGCAGCAGATGCGGATTTTCCACCTGCGCATCGATCAGCGGCCAACCCCAGCCGTGCAGCGTTCGTGCCAGTGCGGCCAGTGCCACCTTGGAGCCGCCACTTTCGCCACTGAACATGCTTTCACCGAAGAACATCTCGCCGATGGCCACGCCATAGATGCCGCCGACCAGCGTCTGCCGATCCCACACCTCGAAGGAATGTGCGAAACCCAGGTCGTGCAGCTGGCTGTAGGCATCCACCATCGCCGGGCTGATCCAGGTGCCGTCCTGGCCGGGGCGGGGGGCGCTGGCGCAGGCACGCATCACCTGGCTGAAGGCGGTATCGGCGGTCACTTCCCAGTGGTTGCCACGCAGCTGCCGGCGGAACCTGCTGCTCAGGTGCACGCCGTCGGTACGGAACACCATGCGCGGGTCCGGCGACCACCACAGGATCGGCTCACCTTCGCTGAACCACGGAAAGATGCCGCCGGCATAGGCGTTGAGCAGGCGCAGCGGATGCAGGTCGCCGCCCACCGCAAGCAGGCCATCGGGTTGGCGCAGCGCTGTCTCGGCCGGCGGGAAGGGGGCATCCGGCGCATCGGCCAGGCGCCAGGGCAACTGACGGGTCATGCCGGCATTGTATTCGTCGTGGCGATGCGCGATGTCTGGCACCATCACGCACTACCGGCAAGGAGCCCCGCATGAGCGATCCGATCACCGCCATCCTCGATGCGCACGATGCGCCGCGCACACGCAATGACAGCCTGGCCATGCTGTTGACCCTGGCCAGCGAAGACCGCCCACAGCTTGGCGCGCTGCTGCTGCAGGCGCTGGATCGGCGCTCACCCGGCTCCACCTTCCTCGACACGGCGTTGGATCTGCTGCCGGACGAGGCTGTCGCCCCGGTCTGTATTGACGCTTGGCGGCGCTATCGTGACGGCGAGCGCGGCGAGCTGCTGACCAGCGTGCTGGAGTTTGCCAGCTACCAGGCGCCGCACACGCTGCAGGACGATTGGGAGGCGCTGCTGGAAGTCGCCATCGAGGATGACATCCAGCTGGCCTCGCAGGTCTGGCAGGCATTGCCGTCGTTGGTTGCGACTGACTGGGCGCATCGGTTGACCGAGGCAGACGACGATCGCGAACTGGAGCGGGCCAAGGCAGTGCTGCTGGCCACCCAGCCGGAGACTCATGCCGCGGCCCGTGGCTACCTGGCCGACTGGAGCGATCTGGATGCCGAGGTCTGGGCGCACTGGGCGGGCCTGGCCGATGGCCCGCGTCTGCGCCATCTGCATGGCCGGCAACCGCTGCACCTGCGTTTCGGAAGCAAGCAACATCGTGCACAGGTGGCCGAAGAGCCGGGCTGGCGCAAACGGATCTGGCGGCTGCATCCCAGCTGGAATGGCGGTCAGGTACAGCATGCCGGGCACATGGGCGGCCCGCTCGATGCCGTGTGTGGCAGCTGTCATGCACCGCTGCAGCGCCTGCTGCAGACCGACGCTGTGGCGCTGGAGGAGGGAGCGGCCGGCTCGATCACCCTGGGCCTGTGCCTGGACTGTTGCGGCTGGGAAGATCCACCCGTGCGCTTCTATCGTCACGATGCGGAGGGCGTGCCGAGCTGCCACCCCAGCCAGCACTGCGAAGTGCCGATCAATCCCACCGACAGCGGTGACCTGATGCAGGCAGAGGTTGGTCTTGCCGCGATGGACAGCCCTCGCTGGCAGCAGCAGGACTGGGGCCAGTCCAATCATCGGCAGAACCTGTCACGGGTGGGGGGCGCGCCCAGCTGGGTGCAGAGCGCGCACTACCCGGCGTGCATCGACTGCGGCGAGCAGATGCCTTTCGTGATGCAACTCGACTCAACGTTGCCGACCACCAATGAAGGCATGTTGCTATGGGGGAGTGGCGGCATGCTGTACAGCTTCTGGTGCGCGAAATGCCGGGTGAGCGGGCATTTCTGGCAGTGCACCTGAGCGCGTCGGTCGCCTGAAGGCTTCCATTTTTGAGATTTGTTGCATTCCCTTGTGAGGCACCTCCAGTCACCCTTTTGGTTTACATGCCCTGGGCGGACTGCCATGACCTGTATTGCTGCCATGCAAGAGCTGCTTGAGATCGCTCAAACGCCCGGGGGCTCAGATAGAGCCTTGGTTGCGATGCTCGATCTCTCTGAGCGTGATCCCGCCGCCCTCTCGACACTGCTCATTCTGGCGATGAAGGTTCGGGCGAAGAGAAGCGGGATGCTAAGGGCTGCGGCTGAGTTGCTGCCGGATGACCGTGCCACAGAGGTTTGCAGGTTTGCTTGGATCGAGTTCAAGAGCGGTAATAACCACTGGCTGGCAGCCGAGATCGCGGCGCAGGCAGCCTATCGTTCCCCCGGATTGCTCCATGATGACTGGGATGCCGTCCTACGCCTGTCGGCCCATGAGCCTATAGAAGGCCCGTTCTGGCGGGAGCTGCCGATTGAGGTCGGCCGGCGGTGGATTCAGGAGGCAAGAGGGGCATCCTCATCTGCTGCTGGCTTGCCCGGAATGCCGCTTGAAATGAGCGGGGTAGTGGAGTTCCAGGACGCCGTGCGTGATCTACACGGTTCACGGAATGACCCTTGGGCAACAATTGGACGAGAGGGATTGTCTGGTCTCGAGGCGGGCTCCGGACGCGCGCTGCATGGAGGGTATGGTCTGCACCTGCGTTTCAATGCGCAGCTCCAGCGCTTGCAACTGGCGGAATCCACGGGCGTGGAGCGCCGCCTCCAGCGTTTGCATCCAACTTGGAAGGGCGGGAGTGCAAAGGCAACGGCGCATATGGGCGGTCGCCTGCAAGGGCGGTGTGGAATATGCGACTCACCGTTGCAGCGTTTGCTGGAACTGGAGCTGGCGTTGATCGGCCCGTGCACCCTCTCGATGGTGACACTCGGCATATGCCTGGACTGCCCAGACAATGGAGAGTCCGGTTGGTGCCACGGAGATCCCGTGTACTTCCGCCACGATGCGCAGGGTCTTCCCTTCGCCCATGAATCGCAGGTTCTCGACCCGCGTGCATGTTCCGAAACGTCGCCTTCGCTATTGGTGGCGGGCGTCGATCTGGTCGAGCTTCCGGGTCGCTTCTGGCAACCGCCTAGCTATGTGGGCGGCCGGCAGAATTACAGCCGGGTGGGCGGACTGCCATCCTGGATCCAGAGCGGGTTCTATCTGTCCTGTCCCGATTGTTGCCGCACGATGTTCTTTGTCATGCAGCTTGACTCCCACATTCCTTTGGATGATGGCTCTCTGATGC
>NZ_JBFRFE010000459.1:0-3528 GCF_052114665.1 Stenotrophomonas sp. 2YAF22
GCGCCAGCAGGGTTCAAGGATTGCCGGCCAGCGGCCGGCACTACCCCCGGACACTCGCCTGAACGGAACACGCCGACAAATTCCCGAGGTGGCCATTGATATTGTATCCACCGAAAACCGCTTGCTAGCCTCCCCTCCATGCGCCGGATCGCCCGCCACCTTCGTTCGTACCTGCTGATGCTGCTGATGGCGGCATTCGTGGTCGTGCCGGTGGCCGATGTGCTGGCGTGTGCGGTGGAACCGCACGACAGCACGGTGGTGCATGTGGAATCCGGCGCCGAAGATGCCGACGGTGACAGTGACAGTGACAACGACGGCAAGCACGCCGCTGCCTGCAGCCACAACCACTGCCACCACTCCAACCTGAGCCTGCCGGCGAGCACCTTCGCCGCCTTTGGCACGCCGCAACCGGCGCGCTGGACGAATGCAGGCGATGCGGCGACCTATGCGGTCGCCCAGGACGAACTGGCACGTCCTCCCCGGGCGTGAGTTGAGCGCGTCCCGCAATCGCGGGCTCCCGTTTCACTCACAACCGGAATCCCCCTATGTCGATCCTGACACGTCGGTCGCCGCGCGCGGCCGGGCTGGTCGTCGCCGTGCTGCTGGGCCTGATCCCCGCCGCACAGGTCGCCGCACAAGCCGCACCTTCGTACGACACCCTGCTTGAACGCCTGGACCAGCTGCCCGGCGCCCGCGTCGGCGCGGCATTGGCCGAGGCGGCCGACGCCCGCGCCGACCAGGCCCGGGCGCTGCCCAATCCATCCCTTTCCTGGTCCGCCGAAAACGCTTGGGGCACAGGCTCCTACGGCGGCATGGGCAGGGCCGACACCGTGCTTACCCTGTCCCAGCCGCTGGAGGTCTGGGGCCAGCGCGGCGCGCGCGTCCGCGCCGCCCGCGCCGAGGCACAGGCCGCTGCCCTGCGGGGTTCGCAGAGCCGCAGCGATGTCGCCAGCCAGTTGGCGGCGATCTACGCACAGGCGGAAAGCGCCCTGCGTCGCTACACGCTGGCCGAAGAAGGGCTGAGCCTCACCCGCGACGATGCGGCGGCGGTCACCGCCATGGTCAAGCATGGCCGCGAGCCGCAGTTGCGTGCCGTGCAGGCACAGAGTGAAGTGGCCAATGCCAGCGCCGCGCTGGATGAGGCGCAGGCCTTCCGCGACGCCGCGCTGGCCCGCCTGGCCGGTGCGGCCCTGCTGGATGCACCGGTGCAGACCATCGACAACAGTCTGCTCGATCGCGCACCGCCAGCACCGCGTGGCGCGACCGATGTGGCTCTGGCCGTGCGTGTGGCCGAAGCCGAAGTTGATGCGGCCGGTCGTCTGGTCGACGTCGAGCGCAAGCGCGCCCTGCCCGACCTCAGCGTTACCGCCGCGCAGACGCGTTTCCGCGAGGACCGCGAACAGGCCTACACGCTCGGCGTCAGTCTCTCGATCCCGTTGTTCGACCGCAATCGTGGTGGCATCCGCGCCGCCAGTGCCGAACAGCGCGCGGCCGAGGCGCGGCTGGACCAGCAGCGGCGCGACAGCGAAGCCGAACGCTTGTCGGCGGTGGCGGGCCTGAAGGCCGCCGGCAGCCGCACCCGCGCGGCCGACGAAAGCGTGGTCGCCGCCGAGGAAGCCTATCGACTGGCGCGCATCGGCTTCGACGCCGGGCGCATCTCGCAGCTGGAATTGCGCAGCACACGCGGTGCCCTCATCGCCGCCCGCGGCACCGCCGTGGACGCGCGCCTGTCGCGCGTCGGCGCGGAAATCGATCTCGCCCGCCTCGAAGGGCGCGCACCCTTTGTGGAGGCCCGATGAACCTGTCCCGTACTCTCCCGCTGGTTGGCGGCTTGTTGCTGACTGCATTGCTGGCCGGTTGTTCTGGTAACACACAGGCCCCGGCAGTCTCGGAGCCCGCCGGCAAGGCAACGGCCGACGATGGCCATGGCCACGCCGCCGACAGCACCGATGCCAAGGCCGAAACCGGCAACGCGGCAGATGCCGATGAAGGCGTGGTGCAGCTGACGCCAGAGCAGATCAAGGCATCCGGCATCGACGTGGTGGCCGTCGGCCGCGGCGGGGGTGGTTCGACGCGGCTGTCGGGCCGGGTGGAACCGTCGATCGGTGCACGTGCCTCGGTCGCTTCCACCGTGACCGGTCGCGTGGAGCGCGTGCTGGTCGCACCGGGCACGGCAGTGAAGCAGAACCAGACGCTGGCGATCGTGGTCAGTGGCGAGGCGGCAGTGTTCCGCGCCAATGCGGTTGCCGCCGCCGCGGAGGCCGAGGCGGCGCGCCTGGCCCACGGCCGCGACAAGGCACTGGTCGAACAGGGCGTGGTCGCCCGCCAGGATCTGGAAACGTCGCGTGCGCGATCGCTGGCGGCGCAGGCGCAGGCCGCTGCCGCGCAGGCACAGGCCGCGGCCAACGGTTCGCCCGACAGCAGCGGCCGCGTGCGCATCACCAGCCCGGTGGCCGGCATCGTCGGCAACGTGCAGGTCACGCCCGGCGGCGTGGTGGCGGCCGGCAGCCCGGTGGCCGACGTCGCCGATCCGTCGATGAACGAGCTGGTGTTCACCGCGCCACCGGCGCTGGCCGCGCAGGTCACGCCGGGCATGACGCTGGAAGTGACCGTGCCGGGCGGCAGCTTCAGTGCCACCGTCACCGGTTCGGCCGCCGATGTGCGCCAGCAGGGTGGCGTGGCGGTGATCCGTGCCATGCCGGTGGATGCCGCATTGCCGCCGGCCGGTTCGCCGGTGTCGGCGGTGGTGGTCACCGACGGCAAGGACGGCGCGTTGAGCGTGCCGGCTGATGCGGTACAGAACGTCGGCGGCAGCAGCGCGGTATTCGTCGCCGTCCAGGGCGGCTTCAAGGTGCAGCCGGTACTGGCCGGCCGACGTGCCGGTGACCGCATCGAGATTCTCGGCGGCTTGAACGGCGACGAACGCATCGTCGGCGCCAATGCGTTCCTGCTCAAGGCCGAACTGGCCAAGGGCGAAGCCGAGCACGGGCACTGAGGACCTTCCATGTTCAAGCTCATCATTGAAACCGCGGTACGCCACCGCTGGCTGGTCGTGGCCCTGGCTGCACTCGTTGCCGCCGTGGGCCTGTTCCAGCTCGGCAAGCTGCCGATCGATGCGGTACCGGACATCACCAACCGCCAGGTGCAGATCAACACCGTGGCACCGGCACTGACGCCCGAGCAGATCGAGCGGCAGGTGACCTATCCGCTGGAAACCGCGCTGGCCGGCATCCCCGGCCTGACCACCACCCGTTCGCTGTCGCGCAATGGCTTCTCGCAGGTCACCGCGATCTTCACCGATGCCACCGACATCTACTTCGCCCGCCAGCAGGTGGCCGAACGCATGCGCGAGGCCGCCGAAGCGCTGCCCGAGGGTGCCTCGCCGATGCTGTCGCCGGTCACCACCGGCCTCGGCGAGGTGTTGATGTGGACGGTGGACTTCACCGCGTTCGACCCTGCGAAGCTGGCCAAGCCCGGTGAAGCCGGCTGGCAGGCCGGCGAGGTCTACCGCACGCCGGAAGGCAACCT
>NZ_JBFRFE010000460.1:0-3517 GCF_052114665.1 Stenotrophomonas sp. 2YAF22
CTCCTGGCGGGGCTCGGTGCCGGATTCCAGCGCCACGGACCTGGAGCGACATCAACGCGCCGGCCGGTGAAGTGACCATGTCGCTGCGCAAGGAGCTGACCGACATCCAGTACGGTCGCCTGCCGGACCGCCACGGCTGGCTGGTCAAGCTGGGCTGATCGCCTGCGCTGAATATCGGAGCCGGGCCATGCCCGGCTGCCTTCCTGGAAAGCCCGTCCTCGTGACGGGCTTTCTGCGTTTGGGGAGGCGCGCGCCATGCCTTGCAAATCACACCCGCCGATGTCGGCAAAGACATGGTGAGACAGGACATTCCGCAGTCAGGTACGTGCAGCTGACGCGAAAGTTCCTTCACCTTCACAAACCCTCGACCCGGAAAGTCTCAGATCCAACATTTCATCTTGCTGAAAAGACGCTGAAAATCTTGTGGTGTCCGGCTTGAGCCACTAGCGTCATCAACACAGCGGATGGGCAGGGGAATCCGCTGGCTCGCCGGACCCGAACCTCGCCATCGCAAGCCAGCCCACGGTTCAGGCCGGTGCTTCTGCCGATTCCGGCATTCCTACCATTAGAAGGGAAATCCGATGTCCCAGGTAACGCAACCGCGTGTGCGTCGTGTGTGGGTGGTCCTTGGTGCGTCCGTCCTGTCATCGCTGCTGCTGGCCACGCCTGCGCTGGCCGGTGATGTCCAGCTCAGCGGCCTGCAGTCCGCGCAGACCCACCAGCGCTTCATCGTCAAGTTCCGCGACGGCAGTGCGCCGGTGGCCAACACCACCGCGCTGGCCTCTTCGCTGAAGACGGCCGCTGCCGGCATCGCCAGCAGCCAGGGCCGCGCGCTGGGCCTGCAGCAGGTCCGCAGGCTTGCGGTCGGCTCCACCGTGGTCAGGACCGACCGTGCGCTGGACCAGGCCGAATCCGAGCTGCTGATGCGCAAGCTGGCCGCCGACCCGAACGTCGAATACGTCGAAGTCGACCAGATCATGCGCGCGACGCTGACCCCCAACGACACCCGTTTCAGCGAGCAATGGGGCTTCGGTACGTCCAACGCCTCGATCAACGTGCGTCCGGCCTGGGACAAGGCCACCGGCACCGGCGTGGTCGTGGCCGTGATCGATACCGGCATCACCAACCATGCCGACCTCAACGCCAACATCCTGCCCGGCTATGACTTCATCAGCGACGCGGCGATGGCGCGCGATGGTGGTGGCCGTGACAGCAATCCCAACGACGAGGGTGACTGGTACGGCGACAACGAGTGCCAGGCCGGTTATCCGGGCTCGAACTCCAGCTGGCATGGCACCCACGTGGCCGGCACGGTCGCTGCTGTGACCAACAACAGCACCGGCGTGGCCGGTACCGCCTTCAACGCCAAGGTCGTGCCGGTGCGCGTGCTCGGCAAGTGCGGCGGCTACACCTCCGACATCGCCGACGCGATCGTCTGGGCCTCCGGTGGCACGGTCAGCGGTGTGCCGGCCAACGCCAATCCGGCCGAGGTCATCAACCTCTCGCTCGGTGGCGGCGGCAGCTGCTCGACCACCTACCAGAACGCCATCAACGGCGCGGTCGGCCGTGGCACCACCGTGGTGGTCGCTGCCGGCAACAGCAACACCAACGTATCCTCGTCGGTACCGGCGAACTGCCCGAACGTGATCGCGGTGGCGGCGACCACCTCGGCAGGCGCACGTGCCAGCTTCTCCAACTACGGCACCGGCATCGATATCTCCGCACCGGGCCAGAGCATCCTGTCCACCCTCAACAGCGGCACCACCACCCCGGGCAGCGCCAGTTACGCGTCCTACAACGGCACCTCGATGGCGGCGCCGCACGTGGCGGGCGTGGTTGCACTGATGCAGTCGGTGGCACCGAGCCCGCTCAGCCCGGCGCAGGTGGAAAGCATCATCAAGAGCACCGCGCGTCCGCTGCCGGGTGCGTGCTCGGGTGGTTGCGGCGCCGGCATCATCGACGCCGATGCCGCGGTGACTGCCGCGATCAACGGCACCACGCCCAACCCGGGTGGCACCGTGCTGCAGAACAACGTGCCGGTTACCGGCCTCGGCGCAGCCAGCGGCGCATCGCTCAGCTATACCGTCAACGTCCCGGCTGGCAGCACGCAGCTGCGCGTGGCGATCAGCGGCGGCAGCGGTGATGCCGACCTGTACCTGCGCCAGGGCAGTGCCCCGACCGACACCGTCTACACCTGCCGCCCGTACCTGAGCGGCAACAACGAGACCTGCACCGTCAACAGCCCCACCGCCGGTACCTGGTACGTGCGGGTGAAGGCGTACAGCACCTTCTCGGGCGTGACCGTCAACGCCCAGTACTGAGCCCAAGCCCCTCTCCATGGGCACGCCCCGGCTTCGGCCGGGGTGTTTTTTTGACCTTGCTGGCCGCGCACCGGCATCTGTCTGGAGAGCCTGAGCCTCTCACGACTACAGCAACCGAAACGCCGACGCGCGACAGCGCGCCTTCAATCCCTCAAACCGACTCGAACCGGTTCGCCGCCACGTTCTTGCGCACATGCTGCGGGTCGAAGATCCGGCCGTTCATCGCGATGAACACTCCCGCCGGCAGCGACTGCACCGCACCGATCGCACAGCCGATGTTGAACTCCGCATCCGAACCACGGAAACGCGCCGGGCTCAGCGCACCGGTCATCACGATGGTCTTGTCCGGGATCGTCGCCAGCACCTTGCCGGTCTGCACCATCGAATCGGTGCCGTGGGTCACCAGCACGTGGCGGGTGGGCTGCGCGGCGATCGTCGCGCGGATCAGCTCACGATCGTCGTCGTTGATGTGCAGCGAATCCTTGCGCAGGATCGGAATCACGTTGAAACGGAACGTAACCCCCAGTTCGCGCAGGATCATGCCGATCTGCGGGTCGCCGATCTGGTAGTCCGACTTGTCGTCGAAATAGATCTTGTCGATCGTGCCACCGGTGGTGACGACCAGGAGCTCTTCCATCATGTGCATGCGCGAAACCAAGGCAGGTACAGCGGCGCGGGGCCGGGAACGCAGATGATACGGCCCACCGGGCGCAGCGTCAGCGCCGCCGCCCGAAACGGGCGCGCAGGCCGGGCAGGCTGGCCGAAAAGATCACCAGCAGCGCCAGCACGATTTCGATCAGTGCCAGCCAGCGGGTCTCGGGATGGCTCCAGGCGCTCATCACGCCGTGGCTGAACCAGCCCAGGGCCAGCACCGCCGCCCAGAACCCGGCCTTGCGCCAGCCCAGCCGCAGGGCGATGGCCAGCGCCATCGGCGGCGCAGTGAACACCAGCTGGGTGGCCAGCCAGTGCCTGTCGTTGATGAACCAGCCGGCAAACAGCGCCGCCAGCCCCATCAGGGCCAGCAGCAGCACGGTGCGCGGCGCGGTGCTCATCGCGCCAGCCGCTGCGCGATGTCGGCCACGCGCCGGCCCAGCGCCCGCGCCAGTACCGCCTCATCGTCGGTGGGTTGCGGGTCGTCGGCGGCACCGGCCACGTGGCTGGCGCCATACGGCGTGCCGCCACTGGTGGTGTGGCTC
>NZ_JBFRFE010000461.1:0-3512 GCF_052114665.1 Stenotrophomonas sp. 2YAF22
GGGGTGTCCGCGGCATGGATGCCGCGGCCAAGCCCCCAGGGATGGGTTCACGGCGTCCCCTGCACAGCCCACCCGACCGGCCAATCCATGGAATCTGCTTCTGGCACCCAGCCACGAGGGACTCAGCCGTTGGCCGAATCCAGTAAAATCGCCCCCATGAACGCCCCCACCTTCCCCTACGACACCGCGCGCCTGAGCGAACTGGCCCAGCTGCTGATCGACAACGTCCGCGAACTGGCCCAGGCCGGCTGGACCCCGGCCACCAGCAGCAACTTCTCCCACCGCCTGGATGACCGCCACGCCGCGATCACCGTCTCCGGCAAGGACAAGGGCCGCCTGATCGAAGACGACATCATGGTCGTGGACTTCGATGGCAAGGCCGTCGGCCGCCCGCTGCGCCCGTCTGCCGAAACCCTGCTGCATACCCAGCTGTATCGCCGCTTCCCGGAGATCGGCTGCGTGCTGCATACCCATTCGCCGGTGCAGACCATCGCCTCGCGCCTGTATGCACCGCAGGGCCATATCCGGGTGGAAGGCTACGAACTGCTGAAGGCCTTCGCGGGCAACAGCACCCACGAGATGGCCATCGACATCCCGGTGTTTGCCAACACCCAGGACATGGAGGTGCTGTCGGCCCAGGTCGACGCCCTGCTCGACACGCAGACCCTCTGGGGCTACCTGATCGACGGCCATGGCCTGTACGCCTGGGGCCGCGACATGGCCGAGGCACGGCGGCACATGGAAGCGTTCGAATTCCTGCTGCACTGCGAGCTGGAGCTGCGCAAGCTGCGCCGCTGAAGTTTCCGGCACGGCCAGATGCCGTTCTGGAATCAGGCCATCAATGCCACCCTGCTACCCTGTCCTTCCCCGAGACGTTCAAGCTGCCGCCATGAGCCGACTGCGCATCTACGACGATACCCATCCCGAATCGCCGCTGCTGGACACCCAGGACGGCGCGATCATCGCTGCCGAACTGCAGAAGATCGGCGTCACCTTTGAACGCTGGCAGGCCACCGCGCCGGTCGCCCCCGGCGCAAGCCAGGACGAAGTGTTCGCCGCCTACCGCGCCGACATCGACCGCCTGGTTGCCGAACGCGGCTTCAAGAGCGTGGACGTGGCCTCGATCGCCCCCGACAACCCGAACCGCGCCGAGCTGAGGAAGAAATTCCTCGACGAACACTTCCACAAGGAAGACGAAGTACGCTTCTTCGTCGCCGGCTCGGGCCTGTTCACCCTGCACGTGGGCGACAAGGTCTACGAGATCGAGTGCGTGAAGGACGACCTGATTGCCGTGCCCGACGGCACCACCCACTGGTTCGACATGGGCGATGAGCCCAGCTTCGTGGCGATCCGCTTCTTCACCGAGCCGGATGGCTGGGTCGGTCACTTCACCGGCACCGACATCGCGCAGAAATTCCCCCGTTACATTCCGACCCAGGCGTCCTGATCAATGCAGCCCCGCGTCATCCTGACCGACATCGAAGGCACCACCAGCAGCATCTCGTTCGTCAAGAACGTGCTGTTCCCGTACGCACGCCAGGCGCTGCCCGGCTTCGTCGCCGACCATGGCCAGCAACCGGAGGTGCGTCGCTGGCTGGATGCAGTCGCCACCGAGATCGGCGGCGCCTGCCAGGACAGCCTGGTGGCCGAGACGCTGCAGGGCTGGATCGACCAGGACCGCAAGCACACCGCACTGAAGGCCCTGCAGGGGCTGATCTGGGACGCGGGCTACCGTCGTGGTGACTACACCGCGCACTTCTACCCGGAGGTAGCGCCGGTGTTGAAGGGTTGGCACGCCTCGGGCCTGCCGCTGTATGTGTACTCCTCCGGCTCGGTGTCGGCGCAGAAGCTGTTCTTCGGCTTCAGCGACGCCGGTGACCTGAGTCCGCTGGTGTCGGGCTGGTTCGATACCGAAGTGGGCGGCAAGCGCGAGGCTGACAGCTACCGCCACATCGTGCAGGCCATCGGCGTCCCCGCTGGCGAGATCCTGTTCCTGTCCGACGTGGTCGAGGAACTGGACGCCGCCCGCGAAGCCGGGCTGCAGACACGCCTGATCGATCGCCTGGACGACTACCCGATGCCGCGCATCGGCGACGCCGCCAACGGCCATGATCGCGTCGAGAACTTCCAGCAGATCCAGCTGTAAGGCCATCCGCCTTGGTGGAYGCCAACCTTGGTTGGCATGCTTCTGCTGTGCCAACCAAGGTTGGCACCTACCAAGGCGGGGAGACGGCGCTGCTCATCGATCGTTGAGGGTCTTCACCTTCAACGCCTCGCGCAGCGCAGCCAGATCCACCGGGCCACGCACGGCGATGTCGCGGGTTTCGCCCGGCAGCAGGTCCAGCAGGTTGTCTTCCACCTGCACGTCGAGCGCGCCGAAATCGATCCAGGCTGCGCGCACCAGCGCAGCGCTGTGCAACCGCAGGCGATAGTGGTCACCATCGATCGCCAGGGTTGATGTCAGCTGCTGGCGTGGCAGCACCTGGTCCTTGGCTTCGACGAAGCCGACCACCTGCCGCGCCGTCACCTTGCCATCCTGCAGCAGTTCGAACACCGCCACCGTCCGCGCCGGATCAGCGCCGGCCAGCAGCTCGGCATCCGCGTAGGTGCCGATATCCGTCACCCCGGCGGCGGCCAGGGTCACCGCCTGCTCGCGACGGCGCAGCACCTTGCCCTCCACGTCCATCACCCGCAGGCGCCAACGTGCATCCAGCGCGGCACCATCGTTGACCAGGCGCACGCGCGTACTGCCTTCATCGCGCAGTGCGGCCACCGTAACCGGCGCGAAGAAGCGCCGCGCGGCATAGTGCAGCGCCTTCCAGCGACCGAAGTAGTCCACGCTCGACCAAGATGCTCCCGGCCAGACATCGTTGAGCTGCCAGTACAGCGAGCCCATCGTGTAAGGCCGCGAAGCGCGATGGTGCAGCGCCGCCAGGGCGATGCCATCGGCCTGCATCACCTGGCTCAGGTAGACGAAGTCCTCGAAGTCCTTCGGCGTGCCGTAGCCCAGTTCGATGTAATGCAGCAGGCGTGTATTGCCCTCGCCGGCCATGAACTTCTGGTGCGCGCGGATCACCGGGCTGTCGATGCGCTGTTCGGCACGGGTGGCGATCTGGTCCACCGTCGCCACTGCAGGCCAGGCCTGCAGGCCGTACTCGGACATGAAGCGCGGGGTTTCGCGCAGATACGCCTGCACCGGCAATGCCGGATTGCCCCACACCTGCCAGTAATGCTTGTCGCCACGGGTGGAGTCGTTGGCCTTCTCGTCCAGGTCGTTGCTGGGCGAACTGGACCAGTACGGCACGCCCAACCCATCCTCGCTCACCACCTGGCGCAGGTCGTTGCCGAACAGGTCGACGTAGCCCTGCCAGACCTTCGCTGCGAACGCCGGATCAGCTGCCTTCAGGTCGCGGCCGTGGCCCCAGTCCTTCCACGCCGTTTCTTCCTCGTTGTTGCCACACCACAGCACGATGCTGGGATGGTGGCGCAACCGGCGCACGTTGTCGCGCGCC
>NZ_JBFRFE010000462.1:0-3495 GCF_052114665.1 Stenotrophomonas sp. 2YAF22
CGTTACACTCTGGTGACTTCCAAGCTAGCCGTGGTATTGCCGTGAACCCGATGCGCGTGTTGCTGCTGTCGTCCTGCCTGTTCGTCGGTGGCCTGGCCCATGCGGCCAATGACCTGCCCGGCGGCGGCATCGATCCGCAGGCGCTGTCGCGTCATGTGCGCGTGCTGGCATCGGACGAATTCGAAGGCCGCGCACCGGCCACCGAAGGTGAAGAACGCACCGTGCAGTACCTGATCGAGCAGTTCCGCAGCTACGGCCTGCAGCCGGGTGGCGTGGACGGCAGCTGGGTACAGCCGGTACCGCTGGTGCGCGCGCAGCTGGATGGCCCGGCCAAGGCCAGTCTCGCCCTGAAGGGCGGCAAGCGTGCGCTGGCCAATGGTGTGGACGTGACCCTGCAGAGCCTGCAGCCGCGCACGCGCGTGCAGATCAAGGATGCACCGCTGGTGTTCGTCGGCTATGGCATCGATGCGCCCGAGCGCCACTGGAACGACTACAAGGACGTGGACCTGCACGGCAAGATCGCCGTGATGTTGATCAACGACGCCGATTTTGAAGCCGACGCGCCAGGTGCGTTCGATGGCAAGGCGGTGACCTACTACGGCCGCTGGACCTACAAGTTCGAAGAAGCCGCGCGCCGTGGTGCCGAAGGCGTGCTGATCGTGCATGAGACCGCACCGGCCGCCTACGGCTGGGCCACGGTGAAGAGTTCGGGTACCTCGCCGCTGTTCGACATCGAGCGCGGCCAGGCCGAAGCGATGGCCCAGCACACGCCGCTGCGCGGCTGGATGCAGCGAGAGCTGGCCGAACAGATCTTCGCCGACGCCGGGCTGGATTTCGATGCCGAGAAGCGCAAGGCGATGAGTGCGGACTTCCGCCCGGTTGCGCTGGACAACGCGAAGCTGAGCGTCGATTTCGCGCTCAAGCGCGAGCAGGTGGTGACCCGCAACGTGGTGGCCAAGCTGCCCGGCGGCGAGCACGCCGATGAGGCGGTGATCTTCTCGGCGCACTGGGATGCCTTTGGCATCGGCCAGGCCGACGCCAAGGGCGATCGTATCCGCCGCGGTGCGATCGACAACGCCACCGGCGTGGCCACCGTGCTGGAACTTGGCCGGGTGTTCGCCGCCGGCCCGCAGCCGCAGCRCACCCTGTACTTCGTCGCCCTGACCGCCGAGGAGAAGGGCCTGCTGGGCGCCAGCTACTACGCCGCGCACCCGCTGGCGCCGCTGGACAAGACCGCTGCGGTGCTGAACATCGAGATGTTCAGCCCGGATGGTGCCACCCGTGACATCGCCTCGTGGGGCAAGGGGCGGGTGTCGCTGGAAGGCGACCTGGAACGCGTGGCCAAGGCCCGTGGCCGCAGTTACAGCCCGGATCCGAACCTGGAAGCCGGCTTCTTCTACCGTGCCGACCACTTCGCCTTTGCCCGCCTGGGCGTGCCGGCGATCACCATCGGCCCGGGCCTGGACAAGCTTGAGGGCGGCGTCGAGGCCGGTCGCGCGCTGCGCGAGAAGTACTTCGCCGACTGCTACCACCAGGCCTGCGATGCATGGACGCCGAGCTGGGATCCGGCGGGCCACGCGGCCGACACCCTGCTGGTCTACGACCTGGGCGCCGAACTGGCCAACAGCCGCCGCTGGCCGCAGTGGGAGAAGGAATCCGAATTCCACGGCGCCCGCGAGAAGAGCGAAGCCGCCCGCCGGTAAACGCACGGCAATGCCGGCCTCTGCTGGCCGGCAACCTCTGAACGCGCGGGCAATGCCGGCCGGTGCCCGTTAACCTCTGAACGCGTGGCAGTGCCGGCCGCTGGCCGGCAACCTCATGAACCTTCCTAAGGGATGCGCAGATGCCGGCCAGCGGCCGGCACTACCACGTCTTCCGCAGCAGCTTCCAGGCACCCCAGCCGGCGGCCACAAGCGCGCCCAGGTAACAGGCCATCATCGTGCGCAGACCGGCCACCGGTGCGGGGTTGATGCCCCGGCTCAGGCGCAGATGCAGGGTGCTGGTACCGCTGCCCAGATCCACTGCCAGCTGCAGCATCAGTGCAGCGCAGAACGCCAGCAGGGCAATGCCGAAGCCGATACGTGGCCAACTCGCTTGGGCGCCGGGCCGGCAGATCATCCATGCCAGCAGGGTTGCCGCGCCCAGACCCAGTGCGAGCCATACCAGCGGCGTGGCAGGAGACGCGGCGGCCACCGGCATTGCACCGGTGGCCGCGATCACTACGGCGCGTTTACTTGCGCGTGCCGTCGAGCCAGTTGGGGCCCTTGTTGGTGAGGAAGAACACATAGACCACCAACGATACCGCGATCGTCGCGGTGACGTAGATGGCGAACCAGTCCACGTGGCCGGTCTTCAATGCGCCCTGGTACAGCAGCGGCGCGGTGCCGCCGAACAGCGAGTTGGCCAATGCATAGCCGAAGCCCACGCCCAGCGCACGAATGTGGGTGGGGAACAGCTCTGCCTTCACCACGGCGTTGATGGAGGTGTAGCCGGTGAGGATGACAAAGCCCAGTGCCAGGGTGAGGAAGGCGAGGGTGGCATCGTGCTGGTGCGGCAGCTGGGTGATCAGGTACCAGCTGTACAGCACGCCGCCCACACCGAAGAACACCAGCAAGCTCTTGCGGCCGATGATGTCCGACAGCCAGCCGCCCACCGGCTGCAGCACCATCAGGAAGGCCAGCACACCCAGGTTGATCAGGGTGCCGGTCATCGGATCGTTGCCGGCGAAGGCGCTCTGGATCATCTTCGGGCCGTTCACCGAGTAGGTGTAGAAGGCGATGGTGCCACCGGCGGTGATCAGGAAGCACAGCAGCAGCGGGCGCCACTGGTGCACGAACAGCTCGTACATCGAGCCGGACTTTTTGTCCTTGCCTTCGCGCGCGGCCTCGATGGAGGATTCCGACAGCGACTCGTCCATGCCACGGCGCAGCCAGAACACGACCACGGCGGCGATGCCACCGATGCCGAAGGCGATGCGCCAGCCCCACTCGGAGATTTCCGGCTTGGCCCAGAACGTCAGCATCACGAACAGGGTCAGCTGGGCCAGCACATGGCCGCCCACCAGGGTGACGTAGTGGAACGAGGACAGGAAACCGCGGCGGCCCGGAATGGCGGCCTCGGACATGTAGGTGGCGCTGGCACCGTACTCGCCACCGGTGGCGAAGCCCTGCAGCAGGCGCGCGAACAGCAGGATGATCGCCGCCCAGATGCCGATGCTGGCAGCGGTGGGGGTGATGGCGATGATGAACGAGCAGAAGGCCATCAGCGTGACCGACACGGTCAACGCAAGGCGACGGCCATGACGGTCGGCGAAGCGACCGAAGAACCATGCGCCGATCGGGCGCATCAGGAAGGTCGCGGCGAAGATCGCCCACACGTACATGGTGGAGTTCTTGTCTTCGGGCGAGAAGAACTGCGATTCGAAGTACACGGCGAACACCGAGTACACGTAGACGTCGTACCACTCCACCAGGTTGCCGGCGGAGCCCTTGAGGG
>NZ_JBFRFE010000463.1:0-3495 GCF_052114665.1 Stenotrophomonas sp. 2YAF22
GTCTGCATAGTGGTAGTAGAGGTGCGCGATGCCTGGCCCCCCCGATGTGCCCCACACGCGGGTGAGCGCTGTGGTATCCGGATAGGACTGGCGACGCAGTGGCAGGGTGCTTGCAGTGCCTTCGGAGGGCGCGCCATAGCGGTAGCGGTCGATGCCCGGCTTCAGTCGTGCGTTGTCGTAGGGGAAGGCGTTGTCTGCATCGGACTGCGCGTTCGGATAGCGGTGGAAGGCAACGAAGCGCTGGGGGTTGTCGCCTTGCATGGGCAGGTCCGGTCCCGCGCCGGAGTAGGTGGAGGCATAGGGTGAGGTGTCCAGCCACAGTGCATGGCCACTGAGGTTGATGTGCGTTTCTGCGATGGCCGCACGCGAGCCACCGGTGGCGGCATCCAAGCGCCCGCGCAGTGAATCACCCAGCGGATAGATGAGCAGGGCGAGGACAGTGGGCACGAACATCAGGGCATGCACCCGGCCCGGGACGTGCCCGCGCTCGCGCACCATGTAGCGGCCCCAGGCCAGCAGGAGCAGCACCAGTAGCGGCACCCCGATCCACAGCGCAAGGGTGATCAACGCCACCACGCCCCAGCCGAGATTCGGGGTGCAGACCGCGATCAGGCCAAGCGCGGCGAGCAGGCTGGCCAGGAACAGCGAGACGCCGATACCGAAGCGGTAGTTCCTGTACGGGGTAGCAGTCATCACCGTTCCATCGGCAGGCCGGGGCGTGCCTGCATCTTGCCGGTTGGGTGGCTGCGTGGAAAGACGGAGGTGCTGTCAGCAACCCACCAGCCGGTCGGCGCTGAGGCCACTGCGGTGCTGGTTGCGGTATTCGATGGGGCTGGCATCGACCATGCCGCGGAAGTGCCGGCGGAACGATTCCTGCGATCCGAACCCCGCCTGTTCGGCCACCCATTGCAGCGGACGGTCGGTGGTTTCCAGCAGTTCGCGTGCGTAGGCCACGCGTTCGCGGATGAGCCAGTCGATGGGCGACAGGCCGGTGGCTTCAAGGAACTGCCGCTGCAGGGTGCGCTGGCTGAGTGCGGCCTGTTCGGCCAGGCTGCCCAGCGAATGCGGCTCGCGCAGGTTGCGGCGCATCCATTCCATCAGTTTCGCCAGCCGCGTGGGCTCGCCCAGCGGAATCGCGCGGCTGACCCGCTGGCTGCGTTCGGCATCACGCCAAGGTGCCAGCACCAGCCGTTCGGCCACCAGATTGGCCACGCGCGCGCCGTAATCCTTGCGCACCATGTGCAGCATCATGTCCATGCCGGTGGCCGAGCCGGCCGAGGTGATGATGCTGCCGGCGTCCACGTACAGCACATCGTCGCGCACGTGGATCCGCGGAAATTCGCGCGCCAGCGTTTCGGTGAGGCGCCAGTGGGTGGTGGCTTGGCGACCATCGAGCAATCCAGCCCAGGCGAGCACGAATGCACCGGAGCAGATGGACGTGATGCGTGCGCCGCGCGCGTGGGCGCGGGTGAGGGCATCAAGCAACGCCTGCGGCGGGCGCTCGCTGGGTTCGCGCCAACCGGGAATGACGATGATGTCGGCGTCGTCGACGGCGCTCAGATCGTAGGGCAGCTGCACCTGCGCACTGCCGAGCATGCGCAGTGCACCGGGCTCGCCAGCGCAGAGCTGGGTGCGGTACCAGGCCACGCCCAGTTCAGGGCGGATGGGTGCGAACAGGCCGACCGCGCAGCCGAATTCGAACAGGCCCTGGCCGTGGCAGGCCACGATGGCGACGGTGGGCGCGGTCGGATCGGCAGACAGGGTGGGCATGGCTTGATGCTACCGACGCAGGCACGTGCCGCTGAGTGGCGCGCGGGCATGAGGTGATGCCCGCAGGGTATATGGAGACCGGGGTCAGATCCTTTCCGCAGGAAGGGCTCTGACCCTGCGGATTCGCGTGTATGGGGTCAGAGCCCTTTCCTTTGGAAAGGGATCCGACCCGGTGTGTGCAGGCTGCGTAAGGTCATTACCAGCGGTCATGTGGCTGGCGCGATGTGACGGTCACATGACGCGATATCCGCTGTTGCGTGTTGGGCGTGGGCTCTTGAATGGAGGCGTGTCTCCGGCCCACCCCCACGAGCCCCCATGCCTGCTGCCCACATTCCTGCGCTGTCCACGCTCTCCCTGCTGATTGCCGCCACTCTTGCCGCTGCCCCGGCGTATGCGGCTGAGGCCGATGCACCGTCGGCGGCCACCGCTACTTCTGCCAACCTTGCTGCGTCCACGCTGGATGCGGTGGTGGTGACCGGTTCACGCACCAGCACGCGCACGGTGAAGAACAGCTCGACACCGATCGACGTGATCTCCGCCGAGGACCTGGCCGCGACCGGCCAGGCCAACCTGCTGGAAGCGCTGCAGCGCAGCCTGCCATCGCTGAGCCAGATCGGCGGTTACCAGAGCGACCAGGAAAGCCTGATCCGCGGTTACCAGCTGCGCAACCTGTCGCCGGGTTACACGCTGGTGCTGGTGAACGGCAAGCGCCGCAACGCCAGCGCGTATGTCAGTGGCGCCAACGGTGGCGGCTACCCCGGCCATGCCTGGGCCGATCTGGCGCTGATTCCGGTGTCGGCCATCGACCATGTGGAGGTGCTGCGCGATGGTGCTTCGGCCATCTACGGTTCGGACGCGATCACCGGAGTGATCAACGTGATCCTGAAATCGCAGGCGCACGGTGGCGATGTCTCGGTGGAGAGCGGGCAGAGCACCGATGGCGACGGCAGCCGCACCAGCGTGCGCGCCAACATCGGCCTGCCGTGGAGCGAGGATGGCTTCATCAACCTGTCCGGCGAGAGCACGCGCCAGCACCATGCGATCCGCACGCGGCGCTACATCGACGGCTACCTGAGTTATCCCGCCGTGGATGGCAACGGCAACCTGGTGGCGCTGCGTCCAAACAACCGCTTGCCGGCTGGAGCGACGCCGAACCCGGCCGAGGCCGGGCGCGATGCCGAGGCCAACATCATCCTGAGCTCGCCGTCGTATGCGCTGAAGGCCTTCGCGGTGAACGTGGGCCATGGCTTGGGCGAGAACGCCCAGTTCTACGCCAATGCGACTGCCAGCGACCGCACCGCGCAGGCGATCCAGAACTTCCGCCTGCCGGCAACGATCTTTACCACCTACAAGGCACCGGGCGTGCTGAGCGTGTTTCCCGATGGCTTCCTGCCAGTGCTGGAAACCAAGGAGAAGCAGTACACCGGCACGGCCGGGGTGAAGGGCCAGGTTGCGGGGTGGGACTACGACTTCAGCCTGACCGGCAACCGCAACACGGTGCGCACCTACACCCGCAATTCGGTGAACTACTCGCTGCCGTACCCGGGCTCGCCGACCGACTTCTATGACGGCAAGCTGGATTACCAGCAGGGCATCGCCAACCTTGATCTGCGTCGCGGCTTCGAGGTGGCGGCCTTCGCATCGCCACTGGAAGTGAGTGCCGGTGCCGAGTACCAGCACGAACAATACGAACGCGGGGCAGGGCAGTGGGAGTCATACACCGGT
>NZ_JBFRFE010000464.1:0-3479 GCF_052114665.1 Stenotrophomonas sp. 2YAF22
CCGTTCGTGCTCGGCCACGCCCAGGACGTGACCGCGCTGCGCCTGCAGGAAGAGCGCTTGCGCGAACTGTCGCTGAAGGATCCGCTGACCCAGTGCCACAACCGCCGGTACCTGCATCGGCTCGACGACGTCGCCTCACGGTCGTGGGCCTGCCTGGTGTTCGACCTGGATCACTTCAAACAGGTCAACGACACCCTGGGGCACCGTCGTGGCGACACGGTGCTGGTCGAGTTCGCCGACTTCCTGCGCGCGCCGCTGCAGGCCAATGAGGCGGCAGTGCGGTTGGGCGGCGACGAGTTCCTTGTGGCGCTGATCGAACCGGCGGCCGGGCGGCTGGCTGCGCTGGAAGCCTGGTATGCGGGCAACGCCGCGCGTGCTTCCACCGCGTTCTCGATGGGCGCCGCCGTCAACGTCCCCGGCGAACCCGTGGCCGACACCATCCACAAGGCCGACAGCCGGCTGTATCGCACGCGGGCCAGGGTACGTCGCGAGATGCGTCCGCAGGGGAGTGCCGACTAGCGGGTAACGGTGACCCACGTAGGCGCATGATCGCTGGCCTTCTCCTGCAGCCGCACCCAACGATCGACACCCGCATCCTCAAGCCCTTTGGCCAGTACCGGGTTCAGCAGAAGATGATCGATGCGCAGGCCGCGATCGCGTTCGGCGTGCTGGCGGAAATAGTCCCAGAAGGTGTAGATGCGCTGGTCGCCATGCACCGTGCGCAGGGCGTCGGTCCACCCCTGCGCCAGCAGCCGCTGGAAGGCATCGCGGACCTCCGGCTGCATGAGCGCATCGCGCCGCCACGAGGCCGGGTCGTACACATCCTCGTCGTCTGGAATGACATTGAAATCCCCCAGCAGCAGTGCCGGGTGCGGAAGATCGACCAGGGTGCGCGCATGGCGGATCAGCCGCTGCATCCATCGCAGCTTGTAGTCGAACTTCGGCCCCGGCTGGGGATTGCCGTTGGGCAGGTACAGCGCCGCAACCACAACGCCATGCACGGCAGCTTCCAGGTACCGGCTCTGCGTATCGGCCGGTTCGCCGGGCAGGCGACGCCGGCTTTCGATCGGCATGGCATCGCGGGCCAGTATCGCCACCCCGTTCCAGCGCGCCATACCCTGCCCGCTCCAGCGCGTCGACCGGAAAGGCGGCATCGACCGCCTTCAGCTCCTGCAGTGCCACCACGTCGGGCGCTTCACGCTGCAACCAGGACAGCAGATGCGGCAAGCGCGTGCCGATGCCGTTGACGTTGAACGTGGCAATGCGCAGTGTCTTGCGGCGAGCCATTGCGGAAGTACCCGGGCGGCGGGCCTGCAGTATTGGCGAGGCGGCATGCAGGCAGCGTGGAGGACGCCACACGCAGGTTCACGGCGTTGCCGGGCCCGTCCCTGGCAGGAAGTTCGCCATCCGGTCCAGCTCGTCCTCCAGCGCATTGCTGAATGCCACGTCCCCTGGTGCGCTGCCATCGACATAACCGAAGCTGGGCTGCAGCTGTCCATCCTTCGCCGCGACATTGGCCCAGCCGATCACCTGGTCGCGCCACAACAGCGGCAGCGCGTAGTAGCCGAAGCGACGCTTGGCCGCCGGGGTGTAGGCCTCGAACCGGTACACCCAGCCCCAGAGCAGTTCGAACCGTCGCCGATCCCAGGCCACCGGATCGAACGGCGCGAGCAGCCGCACCTGTTCATCGGCCTGGTAGCGCCGCGAACGGGGGTTCTCGTCGGCCGGCCAGTACCAGGTGGCTCCATCGATGCTGCAGCCCGCCAGCTGCTCGCGCGCCAACCGCAGTGCCTGCTGGATCTCCTCCGCCAGATGCGGTGCGCCATAGCCCAGAAGCCGCGCCAGATAGGTGAGGCTCGCCGAAGGCAGCGGCGCATACTTGCGCACCACCAGATCGATCAGTGCCGTGGCGCGCTGCAGGCGTGCAGCCTTGCCGCCATCCGCCGGTGCATGTGCCGCAACGGCATAGATGCGGGTACCGCTGTCACGACGATGGATGCGCAGCATGCCGCGATAGTGCATGCCGTCCAGCAGGTGGGTGCTGGCGTTGCTGGTGCCGCCCCAGTAGTTGGTCACCCGGCCATGCGCGAACGCCTGGTCGACTTCGCGCGGATGCACCGCCCCCCGCTCCTGCACGAACGCCAGCACGTCGGCTGCCTTGCGCCGCGTGCTCGCGTCCCATGGCCTGCGGGACACCCGGGGATGCATCAGGGACAGGTGTTCACGCGGCAGGAAGCCGTAGTTGACCAGGAAGTCTTCCTCGATCGGCAGTCGGCTGTAGCGGCGCTCCAGGTCCCCGGCCCGGTAGCCCTTCACCCGGTGCCGCAGGGTCAGGTCCTGGGCGCGTGCGGGCGCACGGATGGGGTCGGCCTGCACGAAGCCCAGCCGACGGATCGCTGTCAGCAACGTGGTAGGCGTGAACAGCGTGCGGGCTACGGCGTAGCGGCGCAGATCATCGAGGGTCGGCGAGGTCGGCATGGGCCGATTGTAGGACTGCCGGCCGCCCCGCTGCAGGACGTCATCCGCGCAAGGCGCACCGGATCCGCTGGCGCGCCGCTTACAATCTCCCCAGCAGGCCACAGCCAAGGGAATCGCGTGCCACCGTTCAACCTGTTCCAGCGCCTGTCGCAGGCGCCGACCAACCCGCGCACCGACACTGCACCGCGCACATTCGATGTGGCCGAACTGTACGAAGGGCCGGTGCGCCTGCAGGACGATGCAGCCGCCGCGCCGCTGCGGCTGGACGAGAAACTGCGCCAGGCCTACTTCTGGATCGTCAACAACGCGATCATCAGCCCGCACTACGACATCGAGTACCACGAAGGCCCCTCCGCCTCGTTCGCGGTGGGTGACACACGGCGGCCGCTGACCCTGCCATCGGCGCAGAGCTATTCCAGTTACGTGCTGCTGCCGCTGCTGACCTTCGCCACCCGCCGCAAGTGCCTGTTCGTGGGTGGGCCAGGGCGCGGCAAGACCGCCAGCGCGATCCTGATGGGCGTCCTGGCCGGCTATCCGGTCCGCGAGGTGCGCCGGGCGATGCAGCACGGGCACCCGCAGATGACCATCGCCGATCTGCTCGGCAACCCCCTGCCCGCCGACCTGGTGGCCGCGCAGGACATGGCGGACATCCGCATTGCCTGGCGGTCGTGGTTGGGCATGCGGGTGAAGATCATCGACGAATACAACCGCATTCCCACCCGCACCCAGAGCGCCCTGCTGACGGTGATGGGCGACAACTACGCCGAGATCCTCAACCACGTCTACGAATGCCCGGAATCGGCGTGGTACCTGACCGCCAATGATGATCGCGGCGGCGGCACGTATCAGGTGATCGAAGCCCTGCGCGATCGCATCGACGTGGTGGTGCAGGCACTGGCATTCAACCCGCGGTTCCTGGAAGAGATGCTGCTGCGCATCGAGCAGGACATCCGCCCGGAAGAAGTCGTGCCGCGTGACATCATCTTCAGCGAGGCCGAGGG
>NZ_JBFRFE010000465.1:0-3478 GCF_052114665.1 Stenotrophomonas sp. 2YAF22
GGCCAGCATCGCGCGGCTTGTACGCTATGCGGCCATGTGCGGCGTCGCTGCAAGCACCTCGATGCTGTCCCGCTACGGCATCTCCATCGGCCGCCTGCTGGGAAGGGCCGGGCCGGATGTGTTCGTGGACCGCCTGGCAGAGGGCTTGACCGAAGCCCATGGGCAGGTCAGCCCGCATCTGTTTCCCTTCGGCGGTATCGCACCAACCATGGAGTGGGTGGAGCACTACCGGATGCGTGCAGGCGATGCGCACACGACCCGCTCACCTGTTGCCGATGAACCGTCATGACACGCATGGGCCTGTCATGGCCGATCACTGCACTCCTCACCCAGCCATTGGCAGAACGCCTGCACATCGGGGCGGTCCTGAGCCCTCTCGCGACGGATCAACCAGAATGCGTAACGGTTCTCCAGCTCCAGGCTGAAGGGTTTCACCAGCCTGCCTTGGCGGAGATCGTCTTCCACCAGCGGCGCCACGCCGAGCGCCACGCCATGGCCGGCCACCGCCGCTTCCTGCGCAAGATAGATGCTGGGGAAGACCGGCCCGGCGCTGGCATTGACGTTGATGGCGCCGGCGGCCTCCAGCCAGTGTGACCACGCCGGCACGCCGGGGCGGTCCGTGGCACTTTCATCGTGCAACAACGTGCAGTGGCGCAGATCATCAGACCGCTGCAGCCGGCCAGCAGTGCCGGCCAGCAGCGCGGGCGAGCACACAGGGAATACCGGCGCCTTCAACAGCAGCTCAGCACGCACGCCGGTGTAGTTGCCTGCACCGTAGCGGATGCCGACATCGAATCCTCCGCGCAGAAAGTCGGCGTGTTCATTGCCGGTGTCGATGCGCACCCGGACATTGGGGTGCGCATGGTGAAAGCGGTGCAGCCTTGGGGCCAGCCATTTCGCGGCGAACGACTCCATGGTTGTCACCCGCAGCTCGTGTGGTGCGCGCGTCCTGGCGCGCTCCAACGCCAGGTCCAGCTGCCCAAGTAGATCGCCGACCGTTGTTGCCAGCGCCGCGCCGTCTGATGTGAGCGCCACGGCGCGGTGATTGCGCTGGAACAGGCTTACGCCCAGATAGGCCTCGAGGTGTTTGACCTGATGGCTGACCGCAGCCGGGGTGACGAACAGTTCGCGCGCCGCCTGATTGAAGCTGAGGTGGCGGGCAGCCGCTTCGAACGTGCGCAGCGCATTCAGTGGGGCAGTGGGGCGGGCTTTCACGGGCACCATCCAAAGCAGGGGCCCTGTCATCGTAGCGCATGAATTTTTCTAACGCGAAGCGTAGAACTACTCGTTTGCCGGGTGCCGCATGAGTTGGTGATGATGCCGATCCTCCCACCCGGAAAGCCCGCCGTGCGAATTCAGGAGCTTGCCCCAGATGTGCTGATGTTCGTCGGTGACCAGGTTGAATCGGTCGCTACCGCCTTCGTCAACGGAGACCAGGTGCTGCTGGTGGACGCGTTGGGCAGCGAGGAGGATGCCGCCTGGTTGCGGGACGTACTGCACGGGCAGATGGGCAAGAGGGTACGACTGGTTGCCGCCACCCATTTCATGAGCGACCACATCTGTGGCATGACGCTGTTTCCGGAGGCGCTGACCCTGGCGCACCGCCATCACCGGCATGCCTTTCTTTCGCAGAACCAACCGGTGGCATCACGCTACCGCGATCCCGATATCGTGTTCGACAATCTCGCCATGCGCTGGGGGCGCCACCAGCTGCGCTTCCTGTACAACCCCGGCAAGACGATGGACCACATGAGCGTGGATGTGCCGAGCGCCGATCTGGTCTGCGTGGGCGACAACATCGTCGGCAACATCGTCTATCTCTCCCGGTCGGACCCGGCGCTGCAGCGCGCCGCCATCGGCCGTATCCAGCAGTTCGGGCGCAGCAGGGTGGTCGGCGGGCATATCGGGGTCTTCGATGCGGCGGTGCTGGGCAATGCACTCCACTACCTGCAGCGGATGCAGGAGATCGTCGTGGATATCCGGCTGCGAACTGCGCCGACGGAGACCACGGCGCTGATGGCAGCCATCAGACTGGAGGATTGCATCGCGTCGGGGGTAACGCCGACGGCATTCGAACGAGAATGGCATGGACACAATCTCACGGCGATCGTCGCGCAGTCGATCTTCTCCCTGGACGCTGCGCTGGCAGCAAGGGAGCAGGCCGCATGAAACACGATGCCGTCAACGCACCGGCGCTGGGCAGTCGCAGACGCTTCCTTGCCCGTTGCGCCGGTGTGGCCGCTGCTGCGCTGGTCCCTGCCGGCGCCGCAGCGCCACCGGCGGCGATGCGCAGCCTGCGCGCCCAGCGATTGGCGTGGGCCGGGGTGCGGCTGCAATTGCCGGAGAGCACGCTGCTGATTGATCCGCTGGTGAATCCCGCAACGTGGGGCAAGGCGTTGCCGGACCGGCTGGTGCCGGTGAACGATGCGCTGGGCGAAAGCCACGTGCTGGTCACCCACACCCACTCCGATCACTTCGATGCAGATGCGGTTGCGGCGGCGCTCAGCAAAGGGGGAACACTCGCATATCCAGCCGGCCTGCAGCCCATGCCGCTACCGGCAGCCGCACGTGCACGGCCGAGCGCGCTATGGGAGCCCCAACTGCTGGGCGACTTCACTGCAACGCCGGTACCGGCATCGGACGGCTACGGCGATACGCAGGTGTCCTGGGTGGTAACAGCAGGCGGCCGACGCATCTTCCATGGCGGCGACACCCAATGGCACGGCCATTGGTGGCGTATCGGGCGCCAGTTCGGACCGTTCGATGCGGCCTTCCTCCCCATCAATGGCGCCACGTTCGGCTGGCGCAAGCCAGTAAGTGGCCAGCCTGGCGTACTGACGCCGGAGCAGGCGGTGGCAGCGGCGGCAATCCTCGGCGCACGCACGCTGGTGCCCATTCACTATGGCATCAGCGGAATGGACAACTATGCGGAAGTGGACGACCCGCTTGGACGACTTCGCAAGGCAGCCGGTGACCGTGCCGTGGCCGTGCAGTTCGTCGAGCCGGGCGCGTGGCTGACATGGYCGGCGTAGTCCCGTATCCGCGCGTGAATCATTCCTGGCCCTGGGAGAACCCATGAATCGAGCACACTGCATTGCAACCGCCATCGCGTTTTCTTCTTTTTCCATGGCCGCTCTGGCGGCGGAAACCACCAGCCCCAAACGCCCCTCGATCGAGCAGCTGCAGAAGGTGATCGTCAGCACCTCGCCGCAGACCCGCGTGGATGCTCCCGACAAAGAACGCATCACAGCGCGGCGGATCGATATCGTCGACGAGAACGGGGTGATCCGGATGACGCTCTCGGGCCAGACGCCACCGCCCATCATCGATGGCATCCAGTACAAGCGAGCCTTCAATGTGGCGGGCATGGTGCTGTACGACCACAAGGGCAGCGAGCGCGGTGGCTTCGGAACCGCAGACGTCGAGGGCGGCATGGCCGTACTGGCGCTTGACCACCCGGCCATGGATGCAATTGGCT
>NZ_JBFRFE010000466.1:0-3461 GCF_052114665.1 Stenotrophomonas sp. 2YAF22
GCGCCATTGCGGCAGGCAGAACGCGCGGGGACGGCAGCGTAGCATCGGCCACGAGGACGACGAGGCCCCTCGTTCGGCAAAGTCGACTGAACAGGTTCAGCAAGTTGTGACCCCCCATTCTTCGAGGAACCCGGCATGGAAAGACCCTTCAGCGTTGAACGCATCGACCACCTGGTGCTGAGGGTGCGCGATCTGGCCCGCAGCGAAGCCTTCTATGGCCAGGTGCTGGGCTGCGCGGTGGTGCGGCGGCGCGAGCACCTGGGCCTGGTACACCTGCGCGCGGGCGCATCGATGATCGACCTGATCAGCCTGGACGGCACGCTCGGTCGCCACGGCGGCAGCGGACCGGGCAGCGAAGGGCGCAACGTTGACCACCTGTGCCTGCGCGTCGAACCCTTCGACGAAGCGGCGCTGGTCGCCCACCTGGCCGCCCACGGCGTACCGGTGCCGGGGCCGGCCGAAGTCAACTTCGGTGCCGAGGGCGACGGATTGTCGTTGTACTTCAAGGATCCGGACGGCAACACGGTGGAGTTGAAGGGGCCTGCCAACGGAGCCGCGCAATGACCCGGTCCGCCACCACGCCGGCGAAGATCGACTTCAAGACGCAGGACAAGGCGCTGTACCGGCCACCGGCCGGCTCGTTCGTGCGGGTCGAGGTACCGCCGATGTCCTTCGTGATGGTCGATGGCCAGGGTGATCCGAACCAGGCCCCGGCCTATCGCGATGCGGTGGAGTGGCTGTACTCGGTCAGCTACGCACTGAAGTTCGCGATGAAGGCTGAAGGACGGGATTACGTGGTGCCGCCACTGGAGGGACTGTGGTGGGCCGACGACCCGTCCAGCTTCGTGGCACGGCGCAAGCACGCGTGGCGCTGGACGATGATGATCCGCACGCCGCTGGACGTCGGCGTTCCGCGTTTCAGCGAAGCGGTGGCCAAGGCATCGAACAAGCGCGGTACCGCGCCGCAGAGCCTGCGCCTGGCGCTTTACGAGGAAGGCCTGTGCCTGCAGACGCTGCATGTAGGCGCCTACGATGACGAGGGCCCGACACTGGCCGAACTGCATGAACGGATCATGCCGGCACAGGGGCTGACCTTCGCCGGGCCACATCATGAGATCTACCTGGGCGACCCACGCAAGGTAGAGCCTGCTCGCCTGAAAACGGTGCTGCGGCAACCGGTGCGGGCGCGGTGACGGCCGCGTCTCGGGCTGCTCCGTCAGCCGCCCTGGAACCGCACCGGGAGACGCAGGGTGATCTGCTTGACCGTGGTCACCGGCCGCCGGGGGGTGACATGCCATTGGAGTGCAGCCTCTCGGGCGGCGCGATCCAGCGCAGGATGTCCGCTGCTGCGGTCCACGGTCACATCGAGCACGCGCCCCTCGGCTGACATGGTGATCAGCAGCTCGACGCTGCCTTCCAGCACCGTCTCCCCGTCACCACGCGGATAACGCGGGGGATGCCGGCGCGTCATCGCCGCCAACTGCGCACCCAGCGCCTGCTCGGGGTCCAGCTGCGGCGGCGGCGGTTCCATGGCCGTCGGCGCTGGTGCGTCCACTGTCACCGCCGGCGGCGTGGCGGCGACAGGCGCTTTGAACACGACCGTCACCTGCCTGCGCTCGCCGCCTGTGGGCACCTTCGACGCGCTGAGCCAGGTGCGTGCGCCCCGGCGCGCGGCCTCATCCAGTTGGGCGCTGCCACTGCTGCCTTCCACCAGCACCGCTGTAACCACGCCGGTCTGCCAGACATCCACCTGCAGGGTCACCATGCTGTCGGCCTCCACAGGTGCGCGCAGCGGGATGCCATGGCGCAGGTCCTTGAAGCCGGCGGCGGGCAGGTCGACCAGCACCTGCCCATACTCTGCTGGTGGCGACGACGGCGGCAGAGAGGGTGACGTACGCAACGCCAGGCCCTTGCGATCGACCAGCATCCCCGCTGGCGGCATCGCGCGTTGCGCCTGCCTGGCGGTGTCCGCTTTCGGGACCGCCGGCGGCGAAGGCTCCGACACCGCCGGGCCAGYGGGGCCAGCGGGGTCTGCGGCGGTGTCGGCGGCGTCCGGCGCATTGCCTTTGCCTGCCTTCGCCTGCCGATCGTCATCGCCCAGCAGCAGTGTCGCGCGCGCCGTCAGGATCTCCATGCGGTCTTCGGACGCACTGGCCAGCAGCGTCGAGAGCATGAACACGTCGCTGCCAAGCAGCAGCGTGTTCACGTCGAACCGGGCGGGATCGGACGAAGCGTTCTTGTCACTGCGGTCGATCAGTCCGGCAATCACCAGCGCGCCCAGCGCCAGCTCTTCGTCCGTGTCGACCATCGTCGAAGCGTAGGCATTCCACAGACGCTCCTCCAGCGGTGCATAGGCGAACAACACCTCCTGCGTGCCGTGGACGCGCCACAGGCGCTCTTCCAGTGCCGCGTCGCCCTCACGGTCGAACGGCTTGCGCGGCGACCACCGTGAGCGGATCGCCAGCTCCTGCAGATCCGTCGCCAGCAGGCGCATGGCAACCGAGGTGCTCGATGGCGAGAGTTTCCACATCTGCTGCAGCAGCTCGACCTGCTTCAGCTCCAGCTCGCGCGCTTCCTCCGCCGTCAGCCGGTCCACCATCGCGCCCGCATCGCTGGCCAGACCCGCCGTCCTTTGCGTGCGGCGGCCGGACCGGGCGGCAAGGGTCTCGATGGTCTCGTTGTACGCCGCGCGCAGGCGCTCGTACTCGGTGCGGTCTTCGCGCAGCACGGGGCCATTGCGCGCCCACAGATCCAGCTCCTGCATCAGCGCCTGCGTACGCGGCAGATCACCGCGGGCAGCAGTACGCGCGGTTTCGTGCACCTTGTTGAGCATTTCCCGCTCGAAATGACCGCGCGAGTACCAGCGCGGAACCGTAGTGCGATCCTCGCCGACCAGTACCGAGCTCGGCCCCTGTTGACCGCTTCCTGCGCCCGTAGCGCCATCCCCGGAAATGCCGGTGACGATAAAGACGACGAAAGAGAGGAAGCCGAACATCACCGACGCGATCAGATAGTCCACGGCCCGGTCCTGCACCGCTACGCGCAGGAATGACAGCACCGACACCGCTCCGCCGATCAGCAGCGCAGCACGCAACGCCGCCCTGCCATCACTCAACACGCCGCTCGACAGCACTCGTCCGAGCCAGCCGATCGAGCTGTAGACCAGCACGCCGAGGTCGCCCCAGAACGGCGCCATCCCGATCAGCGCCAGCAACAGCACGGCCAGTACACCCAGCAGCTTCATGGGCGCTTGCTCATGATCAGCATCGGCACGAACAGGATGAACAGCAGGATCGCGATCGCCAGCATGGCCATCTGCACGGCCAGCCCCACGCCATCCCAGATGCCCGGATCCACCAGCGCGCTGTAGCGGCGGTAGGCCGGCATGCCCCAGCCCATCACCCAGCCCAGCAGCAGCGTGCCGATCACCGCCATCGTCACCCGCGACATCACCCCGGGCA
>NZ_JBFRFE010000467.1:0-3458 GCF_052114665.1 Stenotrophomonas sp. 2YAF22
CACTTCAGCAGCTGGAAGCTGCGCACCTTGGCGTCGTCGATCGGGTAACGCGACAGCACCAGCATGCCGTACTGGCCCGGGTGCAGGCCGTAGCCCCAGGCGTCGTTGCCGCGGCCACGGCCTTCACCGCCGACCACGCCGTTGTTGTCCAGGTCCAAGCCACTGGGCACGCCGGTGTTCACCGGCGCCAGGTAGCGGTAGGCGAAGTGCAGTGGCTTGCCGCCACCGGGCTGGGCCACTTCCAGGTAGCGCTTCTGGAACAGATCGGCGGCGCGATGGGCGTCATCGAAGTCGAACTCGTTCAGCAGCACCAGGTCAGGGCGCGCCTGCTGCAGTACCGCGGCGATCTTGCGCGCGTGTTCGCTGTCGCCTTCCAGCTCGGCGATCAGGCCGCCGGCTTCGTCCGAATACAGCGAGGTGTTGTAGGTGGCCAAGCGCAGCGCTGCAGACGGTTTTTCGGTCATCGCGGGGGACGTGGCGAAGGCGGGAGCGGCGGCGCCACAGAGCAGGGCCAGGCCGAGGATCAGGGGTTTGGCGTTCATGGGCCATATTGTGCACCTGGCCCGGTGTCAGTGGTTTGTCAGCGTCCGTCCAGTTCGTCATCGAAATCATGCCAGCGGCGGCCATCGTAGGCCTCCAGTGGGCGATAGCGCCGCTTGTAGTCCATCTTCTGGTGCTCGCGTATCCAGTAGCCCAGGTACAGGTGTGGCAGGCCTTCGCGGCGGGCCCACTCCAGCTGCTGCAGGATCGCGAACGTGCCCAGCCCGCGCGCGGCATGGGCGGGGTCGAAGAAGGTATAGACCGCCGACAGCCCGTGCTCGGTCACATCGGTTACTGCCACGCCCAGCAGCTGGCTGGGCTGGCCATCGTGGCCGGGCAGACGCATTTCCATGAAGCGCGTGTGCGACCAGCTGCCGATCAGGAACTGTTCGAATTCGTGCGGGCCGTGGTCGTCCATGCCGCCCTTGGCATGACGATGCACCAGGTAGCGGTGGTACAGCTCGAACAGATCCTCGCGTGGCATGGCCGCGGTGATGCGCACTTCCAGATCGGCATTGCGGGCGGCGCAGCGGCGCTGGCTACGATCCGGGGCGAAGCGGGCCACCGGAATGCGCACGGCGACGCAGGCGTGGCAGTTCGCACAATGCGGGCGATAGACCAGGTCGCCGCTGCGTCGGAAGCCCCAGCTCAGGGCCAGCGGGTACAGCCCGCCGAGGCGACGGTCCTGCGGGTCCAGCACCAGGTCGCGTGCAACCCGGTCCGGCCAGTACCCGCAGGGGTGCTCGCCGGTCTGGAACAGTCGCAGTTCGTCGTCTCTGTCGCCGTGTCTCGCCATGGGCACAGCATAGCTCCAGCCCGTCGCAATGGCGGCGACTGTCCGCCGGATGAATGGAACGGGCGGCTGCGTCAACCGAGGTCGTGGTCAGGCGTTGTTGTCCTCCGAGGGTGAGGTGTTCACCCCGATGCCAATCCCATTCCCAGGAGTGACCCCATGATCCGTACCCCCCTGCTGCTGGCCCTGCTGCTCGGCACCTCCGCGACCGGTATTGCCCTGGCTGCCGACACCCCGGCTGCACCGGCGCAGCGTCCGGCCAAGCTGGATACCAATGGCGACGGCGTCATCGACCGCAGCGAAGCGGCGGCCAACCCGCGCCTGGCCGCAAAGTTCGACGAGCTGGACAAGAACAAGGACGGCAAGCTCTCGCGTGATGAGCTGCCGCGCTGGAAGCATGGCCGCCACGGTGGTCGCGGCGGCGAGCGCTGGGCCAAGCTGGATACGAACAAGGATGGCCGCATCAGCCGTGAGGAAGCCAAGGCCGATACGCGCCTGGCCGAGCGTTTCGACCAGCTCGACCTCAACAAGGATGGCTACCTGGACAAGGCCGACCGCGAGCTGCGCATGAAGCAGCATCGTGACGCCTGGTTCGCCGCAGCCGATACCAACAAGGATGGCCAGCTGAGCAAGGCCGAGTTCGACGCCGCCAAGGGCCCGATGCACGGTGGCSCGCGCCACGGCGGCCCGCGTGACGGCGCCGCGCCGAAGCCGCAGCGCTGATTTTCAATGCAGTGATCGACGACAACGCCGGCGCACTGCCGGCGTTGTCCGTTACAGGCGCCCGCTGAGCGTCATCGTGTAGGCCAAGGCACCGATGACCACCAGGTTCACCGCCATCATGCCGGTCAGGCCGTACATGGATTCGTACTTCCAGTTGATCCCGTTACGCCCACGCCGGGCTGCATCACGCGCGAGCAGCGGCGCCATGATTCGCCGCAGCGTCACCRGGCACTGGTAGTTGACCACCACCAGGCCCAGTGCCAGCACCAGCAGCTGCGCCCACATCGGCGCCTGCAGCAGCACGGCAAACAGGATGGCCAGGCACCAGCCCAGGCTCGTGCCTGTGCTGAGATTGACGAAGCGGCGGACTTGTACCTGCTCGGCGCCGGTCTCGGCGTACGACAGCAGGAAACGGCCGCCGAGATAGCTGCCGAGCGCGCCACCGACGACACCACCGATGATCGCAGCCCAGCTTGAGGCAGGCAGCATCTGCAGTTGGCCCAGGGTTGCGGTCAACGAGCCGAGCGCGGTGCCGCCGGCAGCGCTGGCGCCACCGAGGCCGAGCTTGCTGCCACCCACGCCGACGCCGGTTCCCAGCAGGATCGCCGCGCTGGCGGTGCCGGGCGCGGCGATCATCACCATCGATACCACCGCCGTTGCGAACGCTGCGCTGGGTGCGCTGCTGCGTGCGAATTCGCCGAAGCGCTGCAGCAGGCCCTCGCGTACCTGCGCACGGGCACGTGACAGGCGCTTGCGTACCGCTGCGTCACTGAGCCCGAGCAGGTCAGCGACCTGCTGCGAATGCTGGCCCTCGCGGTAATACAGCAGGAGCACTTCGCGRCTGTCGGCGGGCAGGCCAGAGATGATGTCTTCGGCAGCGATTTCCTCTTCCAGCCGCTGCAGGCGATCGGCCACGCCGGGGGTCGGATCCGCAGCCATGGTCAAGGCCACTTCGGCAGCCTCGCCGCTCAGCGGTCGGCCACGTTGTGCGCGCAGCCAGTCACGGGCGAGGTTGCGGGTGATCTGCCGCAGCCAGGGCAGGAAGCTGCTCGCGCTGCGCAGTTGGTGCAGCTGCTGCCAGCCCTTCACGAACGCTTCCTGGGCGATGTCCTCGCTGGCCTGGCGGTCGCCGGTAATGGCCAGTGCGATGGCGGTGACCGTGTTCTGGCAGGCCAGCACGATGCGGCCATAGGCATGCTGGCAACCGCCGGCCGCCGAGGGCAGGTCGCGTTCAAGGGTCTCGTCGATGCTTGAGGCGAAGGTCGTCATGGCGGCGGGCTCCTGCAGGGATTGTGTCCCATGACGGAGGCGCGTGCAGAATGTGACTGACCCTTCCCCAAAGGTAGTGCCGGCCGCTGGCCGGCATCCTCATGGAGCCGCTCGGTATGCTGCGGTTGCCGGC
>NZ_JBFRFE010000468.1:0-3452 GCF_052114665.1 Stenotrophomonas sp. 2YAF22
ATGATGCGGAATTCCGTGGGATGCCGGCCAGCGGCCGGCACTACCGGTATCACGCAAATGCCGCCTCTTCCAGCGTCGGATAATCGGTAAATCCGACCGCACCACCACCGAAGTACGTCGCGCGATCGGGCGAATTCAACACCGCGCCGGTGCGCAGGCGCTCGGGCAGATCGGGATTGGCGATGAACGGCCGACCGAAGCCGATCAGGTCGGCCCAGCCCTCCGCAAGCGCCTGCGCGGCACGCTCGGCGGTGTACTTGCCGGCGTAGATCAACGTGCCCGGATAGATCATCCGCAGCGCCTGCTTGAACGCGACGGGCATCAACGGGGCATCCTCCCAGTCGGCCTCGGCGATGTGCAGGTAACCCACACCCAGCTCGCCCAGCAGGTGTGCGGCAGCCAGATAGGTCGCCTGCGGCGTGTCATCCACCGCCCCCTGCAGCGTGGTCAGCGGCGCCAGACGCACGCCGACACGCTCGCCGCCAGCGACATCGACCACCGCCTGCACCACCTCGCGCAGAAAGCGCAGGCGATTCTGCAGCTCGCCACCGTATCCATCGGTACGCTGATTGGCCTGCGAGTCGATGAACTGGTTGATCAGATAACCGTTGGCGCCGTGCAGCTCGACGCCATCAAAGCCGGCGGCCAGTGCATTGCGGGTGGCCTGCGCATAGTCGGCCACGATGCCCGGAATCTCGTCTTCACCCAGCGCGCGCGGCATCGAGTGCTGGATCATCTCGCCCACGCCGGATTCCGGACCGGCGCCGGTGGGGTCGACGAAGACCTTCACCCCTTCGGCCAGCAGTGCCGAGGAAGAGACCGGGGCCGCGCCGTCCGGCTGCAGGGCGACATGGGACACCCGTCCTACATGCCAGAGCTGGGCATAGATGCGACCACCGGCCGCGTGTACGGCATCGGTGACCCTGCGCCAGCCTTGCACCTGCGCTTCGCTGTGGATGCCCGGGGTCCACGCGTAACCCTGGCCCTGCGGGCTGATCTGGGTGCCTTCGCTGACAATCAGCCCGGCACCGGCACGCTGGGCGTAGTACTCGGCCATCTGTGCGGTGGCCACATTGCCGGCAGCCGCGCGCGAGCGGGTCATCGGCGGCATCACGATGCGGTTGGGCAGCGTCAGCGCGCCCAGGCGGTGGGGGGTGAACAACATGGCGGCATTCTCTTGCGGGGGATTRCCGGCAAGGATGGGGATGGCGCTGCGCGCGCAACAGGCGCGTTCGTGCAAAACAGTTGTGCCGCCGAGGCAACGATGCCGCCTCCACGCATGGCGTGGATTACAACGTCGACTCGATCAACACCCCGCCGTGCGCGATGCGGTCATAGCAGGTGCGCACCACTTCTTCGCCGTATTTCAGCTCCAGCCGGCGCACGATGAAATGGCCGCGGGCCATGTCCTGGTAGTAGTCGGTGAACATGGTATTGAGCGTCGCGGCGGCTGCCGCACCGACGATCGGCACCGCCTGCGCGGCAAACTTCTCGGTGATCACCACACCGAAGCGCGCGGCGACCTTTTCCACCAGCTTGGCCAGCAGCTTGCCGGCTTCCTTCGGCGCCACGCCCAGGGTCAGATCGCGCCCGGTCACCACGCGCCCGGCCAGTTCGGCCGACAGGTGGCGCATCACATCGGTGGTGAAGCCACGGGCCAGGTAGTAGCCGGTCTCGCTGGCATCGTCGCGCGGCGAATTGCCGCCCAGTGCGAACACCTCCAGGCAGGCCTGGCGGGTACTGAACTGCGATAGATCGAAGCCTTCGCTGCGGGCAACATCGGCCACCGCACGCATCATGATCGTTGTCGACACCGGCAGCTCGATGAACAGCGCGGCAAAGCCGAACGCACCACCGACCGCGCCGGACGTCGCTGCCGCCAGCTTGTGCCAACGTGTCGAGGCGCCCTTGCCAGGAGTGTTGTCCATGCTCCACAGCGCGGCCTGCACGGATTTGGACAACGCCGCCTGCACTGCGCCGTGGATGCGGTTGGACACCGAGGTGGGAAGCGCCTTCACCGCGAATTCCAGCGGCGTCCCGACCAGGTTGGCCATGCGCGCGGTGATCGTGGGCGCTTCCAGCAGGGCTACCGCCCGCTGCAGGTCAGACCAGTCGCCAGCGTCGTGGGCGATATCGCGGGGCAGCAGGATGGGCTCGTTCATGTGGCCGATCTTAGCGCCAGGGAGTTGAACGGAGCGTAGTGCCGGCCGCTGGCCAGCAACACCTGATCCTCACCAACGCCGCGGGATTGCCGGCCAGCGGCCGGCACTACCCCTCACGGGCTCGGCAGGCCTGACAGCGCGCCCATGAACTGGCGGTAGTGGCGCAGCTCGTTGATCGAATCGTGCACATCGCTCAGCGCAGTGTGGTTGCTGTTCTTGCCCACGCCCGCAGCCACGCTTGGCGCCCAGCGCTTGGCCAGTTCCTTCACCGTGGACACGTCCAGGTTGCGATAGTGGAAGTACTTTTCCAGTCGCGGCATCTGCCGGTGCAGGAAGCGGCGGTCCTGGCAGATGGAGTTACCCGACATCGGTGACACGCCGGCCGGAATCCACTGCGCCAGGAAGGTCACGGTCTGCGCTTCGGCCTGGCCAAGCGTGGTGGTGCTGTCGATGACACGCTGCCACAGGCCCGAACGACGATGCTGGTTGCGGTTCCACTCGTCCATCGCTTCCAGCGTTTCCAGCGGATGATGGATGGCGAACTCCGGGCCCTCCGCCAGCACGTTGAGCTGGGCATCGGTGACCACGGTGGCGATCTCGATGATCGAATCGTTGTCGGTATCCAACCCGGTCATTTCCAGGTCGATCCAGATCAGTCGCTCGTTGGCCGCGCCGTTCTCTGCCATCGTGTCGCCTCGTTGCTGGGCAGGCACGAGGCCGGCCGGTAAAGGAAAGTGGCGGCCATCATACCCTTTCGCCACTCAGCCCTCGCCAGCGTGGTCCTCCAGCAGCAGCGGCGGCTTGCCACGCTTGGCCCTGAAGTAGTTGGTCAGCCGGTTGCCCGCTTCCTTGGCCAGCACACCGGCATGGACCTCCACCCGGTGATTGTGGCGGGCATCAGCGACCAGATCGAACACGCTGCCGCAGGCGCCGGTCTTGGGGTCGCTGGCACCGTAGACCAGGCGCGCCACGCGTGCGTGCACGATCGCCATCGCRCACATCGCGCACGGCTCCAGAGTGACATACAGCGTGCTGCCGATCAGGCGGTGATTGGCCAGCGTCCGTCCGCCCTCGCGCATGGCAACGATCTCGGCATGCGCGCTGGGGTCGTGCGAGGCAATGTTGAGGTTCCAGCCCTCGCCCAGCAGCTGACCGTCGGCACCCACCAGCACCGCACCGACCGGGATCTCGTCGAACTCGCGCTGTGCGCGTTCGGCCAATGCCAATGCGTGACGCATCCAGCTCTCGTCGACGTCGTGCACCGGCACGCCCAAGGTATCAGTCATGGCG
>NZ_JBFRFE010000469.1:0-3448 GCF_052114665.1 Stenotrophomonas sp. 2YAF22
GGCCCGCGCCGGCACGCGTGCCACCACGCCGGCCCGCGGCAGCTCGGCGCGCCGCGCCGCGCCGCGTCCGGTCGCCCCGGCCCGCGCAGTGCCCAAGCAGGTGCAGCTGGAGCGCTTGTACGACGAGTACTGGGATGCCTCCATGCGGTTGAACCCGCTGCAGGCTACCTTCCAGGGCGAACCGCGTTACAACGACCAGTTGCCCAATATCCTCTCCGCCGCCTGGCGCCAGCAATCGCACGACTTCACCACCGAGTGGCTGGGCAAGGTCGAGAAGATCGGCAGCGACGGCCTGCAGGGGCAGGACCTGCTCAGCTACGAGATCTTCGTGCGCGACGCCCGCGCCTCGCTGGCCGCCGAACGTTATCCGAGCTGGATGATGCCGATCAGCCAGTACTACAACGTCGGCAGCATCATGGCCATCCTCGGCGCCGGCGCTGGCGCGCAGCCGTTCAACACGGCCAAGGACTACGACACCTGGTCACGACGCTCGCTGGGCATCCCCGATCTGTTCGACCAGGCCATCGCCAACATGCGCCAAGGCATGAAGGCTGGTGTGGTGCAACCGCGCGACCTGATGGAAAAGGTCCTGCCGCAGCTGGATGCGGTGATCAAGCCGACTGCCGAAGAGAGCATCTTCTGGTCGCCGATCCGGACCATGCCCGAGTCCATCTCCGCCGAAGACAAGGCGCGAATCAGCGGTGAGTACAAGCGCATGATCGAACTGCGCATCATGCCGGCCTACCGCGCCCTGCGTGGCTTCATCGCCACCGAATACCTGCCTGCCACGCGCAGCAGCAGCGGCCTTGGCGCACTGCCCGACGGCCAGGCCTGGTATGCCAACCTGATCGTGCAGACCACTGCCAGCCAGCAGACCGCCGCGCAGCTGCATGCGCTGGGCGAGCAGCGCGTGCAGGAGCTGCAGGCGCAGATCACCACGGTGATGCGCGACGGCAAGCTGCGCAGTTCGCAGGCCAAGCTGCTGCGCAGCATGCGCAACGACCGCCAGTTCCAGTACAGCGATGCCAACGCGCTGCTCAACCGTTACCGGCAGGTGCAGCAGCAGGTCGATGCACGCCTGCCGCAGGTACTGGACACCCTGCCGAAGGCGCCGCTGCAGATCCATGCAGTGGAGCCGGAGCGTGCCATGACCGCCGCCGCAGCCTCCTACCAGCCGTCGCCCCCAGGACAACCCGGCGTGCTGTTCGTCAACACCCGCGACCTGCCCAGCCGCAAGCGCTGGAACGTGCCGGTGCAGTACCTGCATGAAGCCATTCCCGGGCACCATGTGCAGCTGGGCCTGCAGCAGGAATTGACCAAGCTGCCGCGCTTCCGCCGCCTCGGCGGTGACCTTGCCTTCGTCGAAGGCTGGGGCCTGTATGCGGAAACCCTCGGCGAAGACCTCGGCGCGTACACCGATCCGTACGACCGCATCGGCTATCTGTATTCGCGCCTGCTGCGCGCCGCACGCGTGGTCGCCGACACCGGCGTGCATGCGCAGGGCTGGAGCAAGCAGCAAGCCGTGACCTATCTGCAGAAGACCGTCGACATGAGCGCTGACGATGCCAATGCGGAAGTGGAACGGATCATGGCCCAGCCTGGCCAGGCACTGTCCAACGTGGCAGGCCTGACCACGATCATCGCCCTGCGCGACAAGGCCAAGGCACGCCAGGGCGCAGCGTTCGACCTGCGCCGCTTCCATGCCGAAGTGCTGAAGGACGGTTCGATGCCGCTGGATGTACTGGACCACAAGATCGAACGCTGGCTGGCCCAGCCGGCCACTACACCAGCACCCGCACCCTGACCGTCACGGAGCTGCCATGCGCCCTGCCGCCCTGCTGTGCGCCACCGTCCTCGCCCTGCTGCCGTCGATAGCGTTGGCAGCGGCACCGCTGGCACCGCCGGATGCAGGCATTGATGGCCTGATGCAGGCCTACGACGGCCAGGTGCCGGGCGCAGCGGTGCTGGTGCTGCACGACGGGCAGCCGGTGTTCCGTCGCGGCTACGGGTTGGCCGTGGTCGAGGATGGCAGCGCCGTGACGCCGGCCAGCAACTTCCGCCTTGCCTCGGTCAGCAAGCAGTTCACCGCTGCGGCGGTGCTGTTGCTGGTCGAGGACGGCCGCGTGGCGCTGGACCAGCCCGCGCGGCGCTGGCTGCCGGAACTGCCGCCCGCCGCTGCCACCATCACCCTGCGCCAGTTGCTGTCGCACACCAGCGGCCTGCTGGACTACGAAGACCTGATGGACCCTGCCGACACCCGGCAGGTGCACGACACCGATGTGCTGGCGCTGTTGGCCCGCGAAGATCGGCTCGCCTTCGCACCCGGTACGCAGTACCGCTACAGCAACAGCGGCTACGCATTGCTGGCGCTGATCGTCGGCCGCGCCGCCGGTACCGACTTTGCCAGTTTCCTGCAGCAGCGCATCTTCCGGCCGCTGGGCATGGCGCATACCGTCGCCCACCAGGATGGTGTCGACGTGGTGGCGCAGCGTGCCTATGGCTACAGCGAGGTCGACGGCCGCTGGCAACGCACCGACCAGAGCACCACCAGCGCCGTACTCGGCGACGGTGGCATCTACTCCTCGCTGGACGACCTCGCCCGCTGGGACGCGGCCCTGTACGACGACCGCCTGCTCTCGGCCGCATCACGCGAGGCCATGTTCAGCCCGGCCACCGCCACCACCGAACCCGACGTGCCGCATTACGGCTTCGGCTGGCGCCTGAACGGCCACATGCACTGGCACAGCGGCGAGAGCATCGGCTTCCGCAATGTGATCCTGCGCTACCCGGACAAACACCTGACCGTGATCGTGCTGAGCAACCGCAACGCCCCCGAACCCTATCCGCTGGCGTTGAAGATCGCCCAGCGCTGGCTGGACACCCTGCAATGACCACCGAAACCACCGGCCTGCTGGGCATCCACCATGCCGCACTGATCTGCAGCGACTACGCCCGCTCGAAAGACTTCTACGTGCGCGTGCTGGGCCTGCGCATACTGGCCGAGAACCACCGCGCCGTACGCGACTCGTGGAAGCTGGACCTGGCCCTGCCCGATGGCGGCCAACTGGAGCTGTTCTCTTTCCCCTCGCCGCCCGCACGGCCGAGCCGCCCCGAAGCCCAGGGCCTGCGCCACCTCGCGTTCCGGGTAGCCGCGCTGGAACCCTTCATCGAACGCCTGGCCCGCCACGGCGTAACCTGCGAACCGATCCGCGTGGATGAATACACCGGCCGCCGCTTCACCTTCTTCGCCGACCCCGACGACCTGCCGCTGGAGCTGTACGAGACCGGTTGAGCGTTTTCCAATCGCGGAGATTCATCCACGCATCGTGTCGACCAAGGTCGACACCTACCAACAGCTGCGGGAACCTGTCGAAGGCGGGGTGGGGCCGGTTGCGGGGGCGTGAGCGCCATGGATGGCGCGACCGAGCTTACATGGACGTACTTGCAG
>NZ_JBFRFE010000470.1:0-3447 GCF_052114665.1 Stenotrophomonas sp. 2YAF22
TCACAGGCACCTGCCGCCGTGTCCGGCAATGACCCGCAGCGCGCCCTTGCACGTGGCAAACTAGCGGTGGTCGTTCAACGTCCATTGATCATGCACGGATGCGCATAGCCCATGACACGTCTGCTCATCATTGAAGACAACCCCGAGCTGGTTGCAAATCTCTACGCCTTCTTCGAGCCACTGGGCTACGTGCTTGACGATGCGCGGGATGGTGCCACCGGCCTGCGCAGGGCAACGCAGAACGATTACGACGCCATTCTGCTTGACCTGATGCTGCCCCGCCTCGATGGCATGGCACTGTGCCAGGCGCTCCGTCAGGAGTTCCAGAACCCGGTGCCGATCCTGATGCTGACCGCCCGGGATCCGGTGGAGGACCGCGTGCAGGGGCTCGCGTTGGGTGCGGATGATTACCTGGTCAAGCCTTTCTCCCTGAAGGAGCTGGACGCACGCATCAAGGCGCTGGTCCGCCGCGCCCAGGGCCGGCAGGTCCAGAGTGTGTTGGACTGGGGCGATCTGCGCGTCGACACCCGTTCACCGCAGGCGTGGCGCCAGGGCCACACCCTCAATCTGACCCCGACAGCGCACAAGCTGCTGATGTGCCTGGTGCGGGCTGCCCCCGCGGTGGTGCGCAAGCAGGAGATGGAATACCTGATCTGGGGCGACGAGCCGCCGGAGAGCGGTGCACTGCGCACGCACATCCATGAGCTGCGCCTGCAGGTGGACAGGCCGTTCAACCCTGCACTCATTGCCACGGTGCACAGCGTTGGCTGGCGGCTGGACAGGCCCGCACTGGCACCTGCCGAGTAGTTGCTGCCGATGACTACCCGCTCGCTGAAGTCGCTTTATCGAAGCCTGACACTGAGAACGCGCATCACGGTGTCGTTCGTGCTGCTGATGGCCGGTGCCATGGGCTTCATTGTGCTGGTTGAACTGGTGGACTACGACGAGGTAAGAGCCTCCGTCGTTTCGATGACCCAGGACCGCGAGGTCCATCGGCTGCAGGCCGCACTGGCCAGTGGCGAGCAACCGGAACTGACGAAAGGCAGCCAGCTGTATGACGCGCGCTCGGCTCCTCAGGTGCTGCGCAGGTACGGGCCGGGCTACCACGGTGAAGAAGGCCCGAACGAATGGCATCTGCGGGTCTTCGAAAGCAACGGACAGCGCTACTACCTGCTGCAGGATGGCGAGCACTATGCCTACCTGGAGCATCTGATCAATGCCTTTGCGACGCTGGTCATCCTCACCTGCGTGCTTTGCGCGTTCTGGATCGGCCGCCGAACCGCGACCCATGTCATCGCGCCCATCACCCGTCTGGCCGAGGCGGTGCAGAACAAGCACAAGCCCTTCCCCTACCAGGATGCACGCGATGAGATAGGTGTGCTGGCGCGCGCTTTCGCCCAGCACAGCGACGAGCTTGAGCAGTTCCTGCAACGCGAACAGTGCTTTGCGGGCGATGCCAGTCATGAGCTGCGCACGCCCCTGGCGATCATCGGTGGCGCGGCCGAGACACTGGTGCACCAGCTGCCCGCCGACAGCCACCTGGTGGCCAGCGCCGATCGCATCATGCGCACCACCCAGGAAATGCAGCGGCAGTTGACCTGCCTGCTGCTGCTTTCGCGTGACCCCAGGACGGTTCCGCGCAGCGTCGTGCCCGTGCGGGCGCTGATCGAGGAATGCAGGGAGCGATGTGCGCCGTGGCTTTCGGGAAAGCCGGTGCGCTTGGTTCTGGATGCGCCGCAGGACCAGCAGGTGCTGACCAATGCAGAGCTGGCCCGTAGTGTGATCTGGAACCTGCTGCGCAATGCCTGCCAGTACACCGACGAGGGCGAAGTAAGGGTCGAGCTGCGGGGCGACACGCTGCGAATCGCCGATACCGGCCCGGGGTTGCCGCCCAGCATTGATGCGCAGCAGTTCCAGCGTTTCATGCCCAGCGCCCGGCAGAGTGGCGAAGGCCTGGGCCTGTCCATCGTGCAGCGTGCGGTCGAGCACATGGGGTGGCAGATGACGGTCGAGACTTCGGCGCAGGGCTGTCGATTCACCCTGCAGATGCTCCCAGCCACGCCCGGCACCTGACAGCTTCCTGACACAGGCCTGCACATCCTTGCCGGATCTCCACGTGAAGGCAGGACCGAAATGCAGCCAGGGCATCGACAAGGCAGCGGCAAGTACCCGCACGGAAAGACCGGCCTGCGCCGCATCTTCCATACCCTGATCCATTCGCGCGACGGCTTCATCGCTACCTTCCGCGGAGAGGCGGCCTTCCGCCAGCTGCTGTTGGTGCATGGCGCGCTTGCGGTCGTCGCCTTCCTGCTGGAGGTCGGCCGAAGCGAGCGCGCCGTGATGCTGATGGTCTGCTTCATCAGCCTGATGGTGGAACTGCTGAACTCGGCCATCGAAGCGGTGGTCGACCGCATCTCRCTGGAACATCACCCGCTTTCCAAGAATGCGAAGGACATGGGCAGTGCGGCGCAGACCACGGCGCTGTTGATGGTCGCTACGGTATGGGCCGTAGTTCTGCTGGGCTGAGCACGAAAGCTGACAACTTCCTGATAAACGCATCCAGATACTGCGCGCACTTCTCGTACAACGGATTGTGCACGTGCGTCCATGCTTCAGACTTTCCCCTCATCATCCGATCGTGCTTGTGTGGTGCACCGCGTTGTTCTTCGCCACGCTGGGAAACATCGCCCTCTGGAAAACACTGTGGTCCGTCATGGACATCCATGACCTGCGCAGCACCCTGTTCTTCTTCAGCCTGCCGGTGCTGCTGTTCTGCCTGTTCAATCTGTTGTTCACGCCGATCGGCATCCTTCCCTATGTCCGCAAGCCGGTACTGGCGCTTCTGGTTCTCATCAGTGCCGCGTGCAGCTACTTCATGCTTCATTACGGCGTGCTGATCGACCGCGACATGGTGCAGAACGCGCTGGAGACCAACCAGGCCGAGATGACGTCCTATCTCTCGGTGCCGCTGCTGCTGACAGTGCTGTTGCTGGGCGCCCTGCCCTCGTGCGTGCTGCTGGTCATGCGCAGTGGAAACGGCGGTCGCCCCTTGCGGCCGGCGCTGGTATGGCTGGGAAATGTGCTGGCGACGTTGATGGTGCTGGCGGCGGTGACGTTTGCGTTCTACAAGGAGTACTCGTCGCTGCTGCGCAACAATCGCTACATCCGTGAACAGGTGCTGCCGCTGAATGTGGTCCGCCACACCTATGGTTATCTCAGGAGCAGCTACAGCGCCAAGGCGCAGCCATTGCGGGCTGTCGGCGAGGATGCCACCCGCATCCCCGGAAAAAGGCCCCGCCTGGTGGTCGTGGTGGCTGGCGAGACGGCACGAGCACAGAACTTCCAGCTCAACGGCTACCCGCGCCAGACCAACCCGTACCTGTCACGCAAAGACAACGTCATCAGCTTCCGCGACGTCTCCTCCTGCGGTACCGCAACGGCGGTGTC
>NZ_JBFRFE010000471.1:0-3441 GCF_052114665.1 Stenotrophomonas sp. 2YAF22
CCATCACCCCTTACGACGTCGGCACCCTGAAGGTCGACGACCGCCACACGCTGTACTTCGAACAGTGCGGCAACCCGGACGGCAAGCCGGTGGTGATGCTGCATGGTGGGCCCGGCGGCGGCTGCAGCGACAAGATGCGCCAGTTCCACGACCCGGCCAAGTACCGCATCATCCTGTTCGATCAGCGCGGTGCCGGTCGTTCCACCCCGCACGCCGATCTGGTGGACAACACCACCTGGGACCTGGTGGCCGACATCGAGACGCTGCGCGAGCACCTCAAGGTCGATCGCTGGCAGGTGTTCGGTGGCAGCTGGGGCTCGACCCTGGCGCTGGCCTATGCGCAGACCCATCCGCAGCGCGTGACCGAACTGGTGCTGCGCGGCATCTTCATGCTGCGCCGCTGGGAGCTGGAATGGTTCTACCAGGAAGGCGCCAACCGCCTGTTCCCGGATGCGTGGGAGCACTACCTCAAGCCGATTCCGGCAGTAGAACGCCATGATCTGATCTCCGCTTTCCATCGCCGCCTGACCAGCGAAGACGAAGCAACGCGCCTGGACGCAGCCAAGGCCTGGGCAGTGTGGGAGGGCGCGACCAGCTTCCTGCACGTGGACGACGACTTCATCAACAGCCATGAAGACCCGCACTTCGCGCTGGCGTTTGCCCGCATCGAAAACCACTACTTCGTCAACGGCGGTTTCTTCGAAGTGGAAGACCAGCTGCTGCGCGACGCGCACCGCATCGCCGACATCCCGGGCGTGATCGTGCACGGCCGCTACGACGTGGTCTGTCCGCTGGCCAATGCCTGGGACCTGACCAAGGTGTGGCCGAAGGCGAAGCTGGAGATCACCCCGGCCTCGGGGCATTCGGCGTTCGAAGCAGAGAACGTCGACGCGCTGGTGCGTGCCACCGATAGTTTCGCCTGATCGGGCCGTGGTAGTGCCGGCCGCTGGTCGGCAACGCCTTACCGGTAGAGCCAGGCCATGCCTGGCTGCTTTTGCGTTGAAACGTTCATCCACGCATGGCGTGGATCTACTACGACCCAGTAGAGCCGGGCCATGCCCGGCTGCCTTTGCATCCGCGCATGGCTTGGATCTACTACGGCCCAGTAGGGCCAGGCCATGCCTGGCTGCTTTTGCATTGAAACGCTCATCCACGCATGGCGTGGATCTACCAATCCCCGGCCAACAACGCGTTGGCCAGCACCTGCAGTTTCGGTGAGTGCTGGCGCGACGGCGGGTAGATCAACGACAGCGCGCGGCTGCGGCCTTCGAACGGCTGCAGCACGCGCTGCAGGCGGCCATCGGCCAGCGCGTCGGCCACCGCGAAATCCATCACCTGCACGATGCCGATGCCCGCAATCGCTGCCTCCACCAGCGGGTCGCCGCAGTCGAACACCATCCGCGTCGGCGGCGTGACCTCGCGCAGCTGCCCGTCCTGCAGGAACTGCCAGTCCACCAGCCGGCCGCTGCGCAGGTTGCGCACCGCCAGGCAGGCATGGTTCTGCAATGCCGCCACATCGGCCGGCTCACCCTGCGCGGCCAGGTAGGCCGGGCTGGCCACGGTCACCCAGCGCAGTGGCTTCAACGGCCGCGCCACCATGCGCTGGTCAGCGATGGTGCCGGTGCGCAGGGCGGCGTCGAAGCCTTCCTCCACCAGATCCACCAGCCGGTCGCTGAGCACCGCTTCCACTTGCAGTTGCGGGTGCCGCTCCAGCAACGGCCCCAGCAACGGCACCAGCACCCTGCGCCCGAACATCGAGGGCGCGCTGATCTTCAGCACGCCCGAGGGCGTGCAGGGGCGGTCGGCCAGCAGCCGCTCGGCGTCTTCCATCCCGCACAGCAACGGTCCCACCTGCTCGACGAACTGCTGGCCATCCGGGGTCAGCGCGACATTGCGCGTATTCCGCTGCAGCAGCTTCACCCCCAGCGAGGCTTCCAGCCGGCCGATCGCGCGTGACAGCCCGGRCTGGCTCAAGCCGAGCTGGCCGGCGGCGACGGTGAAGCTGCGCGCCTCAGCCACCTGCACCAGCATGCGCACTGCATTGAGGTCCATCGAGGATCCATTCATGCGGAAAATCATGACAGAAATCGCGCTGAGGGGGTTTATTGATTCAGCTGCATCAATGAGACTGCCGTCCCCCCTCCGAACCGGGCGCCGCATGCCTCCCCTGAAATACCCGCGCTGGGCGCTGACCCTGCTGGCCACCGCGCAGCTGATCATCGCTCTGGACGCCACCATCATCTTCGTCGCCCTGCACGACATGGGCCGCGCGCTGCAGATCAATGCGCAGCAGCTGCAGTGGGTGGTCAGCGCCTATACGGTGGCCTTTGGCGGCAGCCTGCTGCTGGGCGGGCGTGCGGCCGATCTGCTGGGACGCCGCCGCTTCTACCGGCTGGGCATGCTGCTGTTCGCCCTGGCTTCGCTGCTGGGTGCGCTGGCGCCCAATGCCACACTGCTGATCGTGGCACGTGCGGCGCAGGGCATCGGTGCGGCGCTGCTGTTTCCGGCCACCCTGGCCCTGATCAATACGCTGTATGCAGAAGGCCCGGTGCGCAACCGCGCGCTGGCAATCTGGAGCATGGCCAGCGCGGCGGGCCTCGCGCTGGGGACGCTGCTGGGCGGTGTACTGACCCAAGCCTTCGGTTGGCCGGCGGTGCTGGCGGTGATCGTGCCGTTGGCCACGGCCTGTGCCGTCGCCGCGGGCGCGTGGCTGCCGGCCGATGGCCCGCGCGTGCGCGGCCGTTCCTTCGATCTGGCCGGTTGCCTCACCGTCACCGCCGGCGGCAGCCTGCTGGTCACCACCCTGGTGCAGGGGCCGGAATGGGGCTGGACCGCGCCGGCCACGCTCATCTGCCTGTTGCTGTCAGCCGTGCTGCTGACGGTGTTCGTGCAGATCGAAAAGCGCAGCCGCGACCCGCTGATGCAGTTCGCGCTGCTGCGCCTGCCGGGCCTGCGTGCAGCACTCGGCCTGACCTTCGCGTTCATGAGCAGCTATGGCGTGCAGTACTACTTCCTGGCGCTGTACTTCCAGGATGGCTATGGCTGGAGCCCGCTGCAGGCCGGCATGGCCTTCCTGCTGCCGACGCTGGTATGCACCTTCGGCATCCGCATTGCCGAGCGCATGCTGCAGCGCCGCTCGCCACGGCAGGTGCTGGCGTGGGGCTTCGCCGCCGGTGCCATCGGCATCACTGCGGTGGCGCTGGCGATGCCGCACGGCGCCAGCTACTGGCCGCTGCTGCCGGGCATCGTGGTGCTCAGCGTGGGCCAGGGCATGAGCTGGACGGCGATGTGGATCGTGGCCGGGCAGGGCGTACCGGGTCCGCAGCAGGGTGTGGCGTCCGGCATGGCCGCTACCGCACAGCAGATCGGCGGCGCGTTGGGCCTGGCAGTACTGGTGATGGTGGCAAACGCCGCACGCGGCACGCAGGCGGCAACCAGTCC
>NZ_JBFRFE010000472.1:0-3440 GCF_052114665.1 Stenotrophomonas sp. 2YAF22
CTGGTCGGCCACGAGCTGACCCGTGCGATCGATGCCAAGGGTGCGCTGGTCGATGCCAAGGGCGAACTGCGCAGCTGGTGGACCCCGGCCGACAAGACCGCTTGGACCCTGCTCGGCACCCGTGTCGCCACCCAGTACGGCGCCTACGAGTTCCCCGGCGTGAAGGGGGCCAAGGTCAACGGCATGCTGACCCAGGAAGAGAACCTGGCCGACATCGCCGGTCTGGAACTGGCCTGGGCCGCGTACACCGCGCAGGAGCCGAAGGCCAAGCCGGCACAGCAGCAGGGCTTCTTCCGCGCCTGGGCTGCGCTGTGGCCGCAGCAGCTGTCGCCGAACGAGGCCGCACGCCGCCTGACCGCCGACATCCGTGCACCGGGTCGCTGGCGCACCAATGGCCCGCTGTCGAACCTGCCGGCATTCGGCGCCAGCTTCAGCTGCAAGCCGGGCCAGCCGATGCAGCGCACCGACGGCGAGCAGATCAAGGTCTTGCGCTGAGGTTCATGCAACAGCAATAACGGAAAGGGCGCCTTCGTGGCGCCCTTTTTCGTCGGTGGACATCACGCGGGCTTCAACGTTCCCCGGTAATGCACGATCCGCCCCACCACCGGCGCGCCGATCTCCACGTCGAAGACGAAGCGCCCATCCTCGTCACTCTCGAAACTGTTCTCTCCGGGCAACAGCCACTGCGGCAACGGCAGGCCCAGGATCGACCAGCGTCGCGGCACCAGTTGCAGCCGCCCGTCGTCGACCAGAAGCGCCAACGCTACCGATACCGCACCGAAGCGTTCGACCAGCAGCGCTTCGTTGCGCCCCTGCCCCTGCGTCTGCAACGAAGAGAAACGACGGCCGGCAAAGGTCCGTGTCCAGCGCTCACCACCCGCCTCTGCGGTGAACTCCACGCTGACCGGCACCGCCTCGCCCGCTGCCGGAAAACCGAACACTTTCCCCAGCAACCGCGACAACAACCCAGCACCGCGTTCGACCGATGCCGTGCCGCTCCAGCGCTTGGCTGCAGACGGTGCGTGCAACGCCTGCACGCTGGCCGGCAGCTGCGCGTACGCGCTGCCCAGCAGGCGCTGGTACAGGCTGGCACCGGGCATGTCGCGGCGGAAACCGGTATGGATCGTGCGCCCGTCGAACAGCCGGTCGTAGTCGGACAGTTCCAGCGCATGCGTGGCCGGGCGTGCACCCGGTGACGGCCGATCACCGGCCAGCTGCTTGCGGATCACCGCTTCGATCGCCATCGACGGGATGTACGGGCCGTCATCGGCTTCGGCCAGCAGGTGCCAGCTCTGTTCCACACGCGCACCATCGCGGGTGCCCACGGCACGCACGATCATGCCGCCGCGATGCTCGCCGAACTTCATCAGGTTCAACACGGTGTAGAACAACCGCGAGCATGGCTCCAGCGATGGCAGTTTCAGGTGCAGGCGCGCCTTGGCCAGCACATTGAGCACGCGATGCAGGATCTCCGGCACCGGGCCAGCCCCCATCCAGATGTCGGTCATCGTCGGATGTGCGGGTGGCAGCACCTGCAGATCGGGCACATCCACCAGCGAGAAATGCAGGTTGCGCAGCGGCARCCGCCCCGGCACCGCGACGGTGAAGCGGCGACTCTCGGCAAGGCCGATGCCGTGCCCATCGCGACCGTTGCGGCGCAGCTTCACCGGCGCACCGGCATAGCCGACCACCGCACGCATCACGTTCAGGCCGATGCCGGCATACGGCGATGGCGCGATGCCGCCCTCCACGCTGACGATGTCCATGTGCGTGGCCATCTCGCGCAGCACCGCGGCGGTCAGTACGGGGAAGCTGCTGACGCCCGACAGCACGTAGATGCCAGCCGCCCTGGCCTGCGCGTCGTACTGCGAAACGCCGAACACGAAGTCTGCCGCGTCGGCGAAGTCCAGATAATCAATGCCGGCGGCGATGCAAGCTTCGATCGCGCCATAGCGGTGTTCGCCATAGTCCTGGAAAGGACCGGAGGCATCCACCACCAGGTCCGGTCGCTCGGCCTGCAGGGCCGTGGCCAGCCGTTGCCGGTCGACCTGCAGTGGGCGCAGTGTCGATTGCCCCACGTAGCTTGCACAGAAGGCCTGTGCCGCTGCCAGGTTGCGGCCACCGATCAGCAGTTCCAGCATCGGCAGGTCGGCCAGCAAGCGGACCAGGCGCCCCCCGAACACCCCATAGCCACCCAGAATCAGGATCTTCACGCATCATCCCTGTCGTGTCGTCCGGCCATGGTAGCGCGGCGCCGGCAGCTCCCGCAGTGCAGCACGATCCGGCATTAACACCGCCCATGCTATCGCTGCGCCTTCGTCCACTGCGGAGCCCCGCCATGGCTCACAAAAACACGATCTGCGTCTGGTATGACAACGGTGCGCTCGAGGCCGCCACGTTCTACGCAAAGACCTTTCCCGACAGCGAAGTAACCGCTGTGCATCACGCGCCCGGCGACTTCCCCGACGGCAAACAGGGGGACGTGCTCACCGTCGAATTCACGGTCTGCGGCATTCCCTGCGTCGGCCTCAATGGTGGCCCGACCTTCAAGCACAGCGAAGCGTTCTCGTTCCAGATTTCCACCGAGGACCAGGCCGAGACCGATCGCCTGTGGAATGCCATCGTCGGCAACGGTGGCCAGGAAAGCCAATGCGGCTGGTGCAAGGACCGATGGGGCGTGTCCTGGCAGATCAGCCCGCGCATGCTGATCGAAGCGGTGACCAGCAAGGACAAGACCCTGGCCAAGCGCGCCTTCAACGCGATGATGCCGATGAAGAAGATCGACATCGCCACCATCGAAGCGGCGATCCGCAACGCATGACGACGTTGGACACGATCATCGTTGGCGGCGGCCACAACGGGCTGGTGTGTGCGGCGTATCTGGCGCGCGCGGGGCAGCGGGTGCTGGTGCTGGAACGTCGCGGCATCCTTGGCGGCGCGGCTGTGACCGAGGAGTTCCATCCAGGCTTCCGCAACTCGGTGGCCTCGTACACGGTGTCGCTGCTGCAGCCGAAGGTGATCGAGGAGCTGCAGCTGCATGCGCACGGACTGCGCATCGTCGCGCGGCCGGCCAACAACTTCCTGCCATTGCCTGATGGCCGCTACCTGCTGTCCGCACCTGGCCGCACCCAGGCTGAGGTGGCGAAGTTCTCCGAACGTGATGCGCAGGCGCTGCCCGCCTATGAAGCGCGCCTGGAGGTATTTGCTGATGTGCTGCGCGACTGGGCGCTGCGTCCGCCGCCCGACCTCGGGGTGATGGCTGGCTGGCGTGCGTTGCCGGCGTTGTGGCAGATGGGCCGGTTGGGACGGGAGTTGGCCGCACTCGCCCCTGCACTGCGCCAGGAACTGCTTGACCTGTTCACGCTGTCGGCCGCCGAGTACCTGGATCGGCCGAAGACCTCAAGCAGTTCAACGCAGCGGGCGATGCGCTGGCCGCACAG
>NZ_JBFRFE010000473.1:0-3437 GCF_052114665.1 Stenotrophomonas sp. 2YAF22
GACGATCCGCGCCACCAGCGGGTGGCGGACCACGTCGCGGGCTTCGAAGAAGGTGAAGCTGACGCCCTCCACGTCGCGCAGCACGTCGATCGCATCGCGCAGACCGGACTTCACATGCTTGGGCAGGTCGGTCTGGGTCAGGTCGCCGGTGACCACGGCGGTGGAACCGAAGCCCAGGCGGGTCAGGAACATCTTCATCTGTTCGATGGTGGTGTTCTGCGCTTCGTCCAGGATCACGAACGCATCGTTGAGCGTGCGGCCGCGCATGTAGGCCAGCGGCGCGATCTCGATGACGTTCTTTTCCAGCAGCTTGAGCACCTTTTCCACGCCCAGCATTTCATACAGGGCGTCGTACAGTGGGCGCAGGTACGGGTCGACCTTCTGGCTCAGGTCGCCGGGCAGGAAGCCCAGCTTCTCGCCGGCCTCGACCGCCGGACGCACCAGGATCAGGCGCTGTACGCGCGATTCGTTCAGTGCTTCCACCGCGCTGGCCACGGCCAGGAATGTCTTGCCGGTACCGGCCGGGCCGATGCCGAAGTTGATGTCGTGGCTGACGATCTGGTGCAGGTAGCGGCTCTGGTTGGAACCCCGGCCGCGCACGGTTCCGCGCTTGACCTTGATCGCCACGTCCTGCGCTTCGTAGGAGCGGTCGGCGATCTGTTCGATGTTGGCCGCGTTCAGCCGCAGGTGAATGGCGTGGTTGTCGAAGGTGGTCTCGGCGGCTTCTTCGTACAGCGCCTCGATCAGTTTCTGCGCCTCGGCGCTGGCCTCGGCCGGGCCGCTGATGCGGAACACGAAGCCGCGGTTGGCGATTTCCACGCCAAGCTTCAGTTCGATCTGGCGAAGGTGGCCGTCGAACGGGCCGCACAGGTTGGCCAGCTGCGCGTTGTCTTCCGGCGACAGGGTGAAGTCTCGATGCTCGATGCTTTTCATTGCTTGGGGTGGGGCGGGGTCGCCGTCCACCGCGATGGAGTCAGGGACGACAAGGGTAACGCGCAAGTCGGCATGACGACAGTTCTCCACACCGGGTGTGGACCGGCGCCGAAGAAACCTGTGGATAGACCTTCGCAGGGCTTGTGCCACAAGGAAGATGATGCCGTGGTGAAAATTGTGCCAGTGCCTGCAGGGTTTTCCACATGCGGTGTGGACGGTGTTGCCACGAACCTGTGGATAGGTGGCAGCGAGCCTTGCGGCAGTGGCGTTGGCAGCGGCTGATCAATTATTGGCCAGCGCTGATCTGGATCATTGCGGGTGCACAGGGAGCATGGCACCGTGGCGCCATCGCAGGAGGTGGCGCATGGCCGTGGGCACGTGGGTGCGCAGGATGGGGTTGCTGGGCAGCTGCCTGCTGGCGGGGTGCGGCGAAGCACCACCAGCAGCACTGGGTACGCTTGAATGGGACCGGATCAGCGTGCCCGCACCGGCGGCTGAAGTGATCAGTACCGTTGACGTGCGCGAGGGGCAGGCGGTCAAGGCGGGCGCGCTGCTGATGCGCCTGGACCCTGTCCGTGGCGCAGCCCAGCTCGACGCCGCACAGGCCGAAACGGCCCGCGCGCAGGCACAGCTCGAGGAACTGCAGGTGGGACCGCGTCCGGAGCAGATCGCCCAGGCGCAGGCACAGCTCACCGCGCTGCGCGCGCAGGCGGCGGAAGCCACCGCGTACTACCGCCGGGTGCAACCGCTGGCCCGCCAGCGGCTGGTTGCGGCCGCCGACCTCGACCGGGCGCGAGCGGCCGCCGACAACGCCGTGGCCAGCGTGCGCGCTGCCGAACAGGTGTGGCTGGAGCTGCAGCGCGGCAACCGTCGTGAGGACATCGCCCAGGGCCAGGCTACCTCCAGGGCGACACAGGCACAGGAGGTCGTGCAGGCCGTCAACCTGCAGAAACTGCAGCTGCGCGCGCCACGCGATGGCGTGGTTGATGCGTTGCCCTACAGGCAAGGCGACCAGGCACCGATCGGTGCGCCGTTGGTGGTGATGCTGGTGGGCGAACGGCCGTATGCGCGTGTGTACCTGCCGCAGCCATTGCGCCTGCAGGTGAAAGTAGGGCAGGCGGTGCAGGTGCAGCTGGACGGCGCGAATACCGTATTGAAAGGGCATGTGCGGTCGATCCGCAGTGAACCCTCCTTTACCCCCTATTACGCGTTGACCGGTGATGACGTCTCGCGGCTGAGCTACCTGGTCGAGATCGAGATCGACGACAGTGCCGACATGCAGGCGCTGCCTGCCGGGCTGCCGGTGCAGGTGCGTTTCTGAATCCGGTCGATGGCATCGCCGTGCGCGCGCAGGGCCTGAGCCGCCGTTTCGGCGACCTGCTGGCGGTGGACAACGTCGATCTGCAGGTGCCGCGTGGGCAGGTATACGGCTTCCTCGGCCCCAACGGCTCGGGCAAGTCGACCACCATCCGCATGCTGTGCGGGCTGCTTGAGCCGAGCGCGGGCGAGATCGACGTGCTGGGCCTGGCGATCCCGGCGCAGGCCGAAGCGTTGCGCCGCCGCATCGGCTACATGACCCAGCGCTTTTCGTTGTACGAAGATCTGTCAGTGCGGGAGAACCTGGAATTCCTTGCCGCCATCCAGGATCTGCCACGCGCGCAGGCGCGGCAACGGGTCGATGCGCTGCTGCTGCAGTATCGCCTGCAGGACCGCCAGGTGCAGTTGGCCGGCACCCTCAGTGGTGGGCAGAAGCAGCGGCTGGCGCTGGCCGGTGCGGTGATCCATGCGCCGGAACTGCTGTTCCTGGATGAGCCGACCAGTGCGGTCGATCCCGAGTCGCGTCGCGATTTCTGGGAGGCGCTGTTCGAACTCGCCGATGCCGGCACCACGGTGCTGGTGTCCACCCACTACATGGACGAGGCCGAACGCTGCCACCGGCTGGCGATCCTTGATCGCGGTGCCCTGGTAGCCGATGGCACGCCGGCCGAACTGTGCGCGCAGCTGCAGGGTCGCACCCTGGCCGTCACCACCGCGCAACCCCGGCAGGCCAGCCGCGCGCTGGCGGCGCTGCCGGGCGTGCTCAGCGTGGCGCAGATCGGCACCGAGCTGCGTGTGCTGTGCAGCGAGGGCGCGGCCGATACCGCCGTGCTGGCGCAGGCCCTTGCCACCGCCGATCCRCAGGCCAGCATCGAACCGGTGGCGCCCAACCTGGAAGACGTCTTCGTTTCCGCTACCCGTGGCCGCGGCCGGGAGCCGGCGGCATGAGCCTGCGACGGCTGTGGGCGATCATGCTCAAGGAGCTGCGCCAGCTGCGCCGCGACCGGATCACCCTGGCGATGATCATCGGCATCCCGGTGATGCAGCTGCTGCTGTTCGGCTATGCGATCAACCTCAACCTGCGGCACCTGGATGCCGGCATCGCCGACCAGGCCAACAGTGCGGCTTCTCGCGCGCTGGTGCAGGACATGGTCGCCACCGGTGTGATTGCCCCGCGCGCACAGGCC
>NZ_JBFRFE010000474.1:0-3427 GCF_052114665.1 Stenotrophomonas sp. 2YAF22
ATCCATTGCGCAGGAGTAGCCACAGCAGGGTCAGCGCGACAAACCACGCGACCGCTACGACAGCCTCCCACCTCGGCTGCAAATTGGTGCAGATATTGAACACTGTAATACTGAACAGGCCCAAAACAAAGTACATCCCTGTCACCAGAGCGTGACTGGCTCCTGCCTGCACCGCGCGCTGGTAGACATGCTGGGTGTGGGGTTCCATCCAGCGTTGCCCGGAAAGCATGCGCGCCAACAGCGTGAAGCCCGCGTCCACAAGGAAGGCGGACAACGGCAGCAGCAGCAGGATCCAGTTGATGTCGGTGTGCACTGCCGCGACGGCCAGCACCACCGCCACGGCATAACCCAGCGCGCCACTGCCGACATCACCCATGAAGATCCGCGCCTGCGGGAAATTGAATGGCAGAAAACCCAGGCAGGCCAGGCCAAGCACGATGGCCACCAGCGAATAGGGCCAGGGCAGCACCGTCGCGAAGCCCAGCGCAACGATGACCGCCTGACTGCTGGCGATCCCGTTGATCCCATCCATGAAGTTCCAGATGTTGATCAGCGAGGCGGTGAAGAACAGCACCAACAGGCTCAACAACCAGCCGCCGCCGTGCATCTTGACCAGCCCCGCCAGCAGGGCGGCGGCGAGGAAATGCACCAGCAACCGGCGCATGGCTGGCAGCGGTCGATGGTCATCCCACCAGCCGATGCCGGCGACCAGCAACAGGCCGAGACCGGCGACAGCGAGGCTGAGCGCAGCGCCCGGCCAGAAAAAAGCGGCGACGGCCGCAGCAACCAGCAGACTGATCACGATGGCGATGCCGCCACCGCGAGGGGTGGCGACACTATGACTGCGGCGCTCGCCGGGCTGATCCAACAGCTGCCTGCGCAGCGCATACACGCGCGCCGCCCAGGTCAATGCTGCGCTGAGCAGGGCCAGGCCCAGCAGCGCGGCCATCACAAGCCACGGCATAGTTCAGAGCACCGCGTAATTCAACAGCGGCTTGACCGTGCCCCATTCCTTGCAGCTGGGGCATTGCCAATGGTGGGTGCGGGCGCCGAACCCGCAGCGGGTGCAGCGGTAAGCGGGGTTACGCACCAGCAGCTGGTCGGTGATGTGCTTGAGGTCATGCAGGGTCGCGGTGGAATCTGCGCCCTCGGCCAGGGTGAGGTCGATCAGCGCCGATTCGCCACGCACCGATGGGCGATCCTTGAGCTGGCGGCCGAGGTAGGCGCGGGCAGGTGCAACACCCTCCTGCTCTTCCATCAGGCGGGTCAGCGCCAGCACCGGGGCGATGCCGCGGTAATGCTCGGTCATCTCGGACAGGAAGGCGCGCGCGCCGCCCAGGTCGCCGACCTTGCGGTAGTTTTCCATCAGCGCCGGCAGCACTTCCGGCAGGTACTCCGGATCGTTGCGGGCGGCACGCTCGAAGGCACGCACGGCGGCCTCGGCATTGCCTGCATCGGTTTCCAGGCGGCCCTCGATGATGCCGGCACGGACCGACATGGCATCAGCCTGGTAGGCGCGGGCAATGGCCGCCCTCGCCTCTTCCAGCTTGCCAGCGCCACGGAAGCGCTCGGCGAGCTCGCATTCAAACTGCCCGATCAGCTTGCCCATCGGCTCGCCGGTGACATCCTCGAAGCGGGTGGCGTTGTCGATCGCCTTTTCCCAGTCGCGCTCGGCCTGGTAGATGCCGATCAGGTGCTTGAGCGCCTGCGGTGCCCGCTGGTCCAGCTGTGCCAGTTCGGTGAACACGGTTTCGGCACGGTCCAGCAGACCAGACTTCATGTAGTCCTCGCCCAGTGCCAGCAGCGCCTGCACGCGTTGTGCGTCGCTCAGGTCCTGGCGGTTGACCAGGCCCTGGTGCAGACGAATCGCGCGGTCCACTTCGCCACGGCGACGGAACAGATGGCCCAGCGCGACCTGGGTCTCGAAGGTTTCCTTGTCCAGCTCGGCGATGTGCAGGAACAGTTCGATGGCCTTGTCCGGCTGCTCGTTGAGCAGGTAGTTCAGGCCACGGAAATAGGTGCTGGACAGGTGGCTGACCTGGTTGTCACCGTGGCGTTGACCACCGCGGCGTCCGATCACCCAGCCGGCCAGAGCCGCCAACGGAAGACAGAGGAAGAACCAGAACCACTCGGAAACGAATTCCATCTTCGATCAACGTCCATCAAAAGATTGGGAGGGGGCCACCGGCGTCGACGGTGCAGCCGCCGACTTGTTGGCACGGCGCAGCTGGCTGTAGAGCGGAATGACCACGCTTACCAGCACCAGGCCAGCGCCGACCACGACACCGATCAGCAGGGCGGCAATCAGCGCCACACCGACGGACGTGTTCAATTGGGTAAACAGCAGGTTGATCGACATGGCCGTCATGTTGACCGCACCGATGATCAGACCAAGGATCAGAACCGCCAGCAGGACCAGCAGACGAAAAACTTTCATGCGACAGCTCCATTGGCAGGAGGTCGTAGCTTATCCGACTCGTGGTGGGATTCGCACGAAGTCGCGCGACGGACGGCTCAGGCCGGATCTGCGTCCAGCGGCAGCACACTGCTGACCCGCTCGCGCAATTCCTTGCCTGGCTTGAAATGAGGGACATGCTTGCCCGGCAGGGCAACCGATTCGCCGGTCTTCGGGTTGCGCCCCAGGCGCGGCGGACGGTAGTGCAGCGAAAAGCTGCCGAAGCCGCGGATCTCGATGCGATCGCCGGCCGACAGTGAGCCCCCCATCATTTCCAGCAATGACTTGACCGCCAGATCGACATCATCGGCCTTCAGGTGCGCCTGCCGGCGCGCAAGGATTTCGATCAGTTCGGATTTGGTCATTACCGGCTCACATCAGGGGCATCTCAGCCTGAAACGGCCCGGGCAGTGCCCGGGCCGTCCAGGAAACAACGAACAGCGTAAGGCCGATATTACTCGGACTTGTTGCCGTTCAGCTGTGCACGCAGCAGCGCGCCCAGCTGGGTGGTGCCGCTGGAAGCCGAAGAGGACTGGTATTCCTCCAGCACTTCGCGCATTTCCGCGTCGTCCTTGGCCTTGATCGACAGCTGCAGGGTACGACCCTTGCGATCCATGCCCACGAACTTGGCTTCAACCTTGTCGCCGACCTTCAGGTGCTGGGTCGCGTCGTCGACACGCTCGTTGGCGATGTCGCGAGCTGCAACATAGCCTTCGATGCCGTCGGACAGCTCGATGATCGCGCCCTTGGCGTCGACTTCCTTCACCACGCCTTCGACCTTGGAGCCCTTCGGATTGGTCGCCATGTACTGGCCGAACGGATCCTGCTCCAGCTGCTTGACGCCCAGCGAAATGCGCTCGCGCTCCGGATCGACGGCCAGGACGACTGCATCCAGGTTGTCGCCCTTCTTGAAGTTGCGAACGATGTCTTCGCCAGTGGTCGCCCAGCTGATGTCGGACAGGTGAACCAGGC
>NZ_JBFRFE010000475.1:0-3424 GCF_052114665.1 Stenotrophomonas sp. 2YAF22
GGCATGGCCTGCATGGCGATGGCTGTCGTCTTCGATCTCAAGCACGCTGGGGGCCAGCGCGTGCTGCAGCGCGTCACGAATCTGCTCGATCCGTTCCGCGTTCACGGCAGCACCTTGCGGAACGGTCGCACCTGCACCCGCACATAGACGCCTGCGGCAACATAGGGATCGGCATCGGCCCAGGCCTGGGCCTGCTGCAACGAGTCGAAGCCGGCAATCACCACCGAGCCGCTGAACCCTGCCGGGCCCGGGTCTTCGCTGTCGATCGCCGGACACGGCCCGGCCAGAAGCAGGCGGCCTTCATCGCGCAACGCGGTCAACCGTGCCAGGTGCTCGGGCCGCGCCTGCAGCCGCTGGGCCAGTACATCCTGGCCGTCATATCCTTCAATCACATACCACACCGGCATTTCCTCGCTTGCGTTGCTGGTGAAGCAATTCTAGCCAATCCAGCCCCGCGCCCGGCCTCGGCTGGACACTGGCGCGGCAAAGGCTTACCCTAGGAACCATTGCACGTGGCTGGATGCAGCAGCCCGTCGGTTTTTGCGGCCAAACGCAGCCCCCGACGACCGACCCGCTGCTTCGAACCGGTCCACCCGACCGGGCCCCGTAGACGACCTCCCCGTAGTCCTGTCGCTGCCGTGTCCTGCGGAGCGTCCTGTTGTTTGATGTGTGGAACCGCGCCGAGACAGGCGCGCCTGGTGTCCTGGCGGTCCGTGGCAGTTGCCCGGTGTGCCAGCTACCGCGACTGGTCCGTTGCAATCCTGATCTCCATTAGATGACTTCCGAACTCGCGCTCGACGCGAACACGCCAACCCGGCCGCCCGCCCCCCAGCAGCAGGAAATGCCGCTGGCCGTGGTGCATGGGCAACCGGTCCTGCAGATTCCGCAGGACCTGTACATCCCGCCGGATGCGCTGGAAGTCATCCTGGACGCCTTTGAAGGACCGCTGGACCTGCTGCTGTACCTGATCCGCCGGCAGAACCTGGACGTACTGGACATTCCCGTGGCCGAGATCACCCGGCAGTACGTGGAATACATCACCGTGATGCGCGAGCTGCGCTTCGAGCTTGCCGCCGAGTACCTGGTGATGGCGGCGATCCTGGCGGAAGTGAAGTCGCGCATGCTGCTGCCCCGCCCCCCCAGCGTGGAGGGCGAGGAAGCCGATCCGCGTGCGGAGCTGGTGCGACGGCTGCAGGAGTACGAACGCTTCAAGCAGGCCGCCGAGGATATCGACGCCCTGCCCCGGCAGGACCGTGACACCACCGTGGCACATGCCTTCATGCCCGAGCGCGCCGCAGTGAAGCTGCCGCCGCCGGTGGACCTGAAGGAAATGCTGATGGCGCTGCACGACGTGCTCAAGCGCGCCGAGCTGTTCACCGGCCACGCCATCAAGCGCGAGGCGCTGAGTGTCCGGCAGCGCATGGGTGAAGTGCTGGGGCGGCTTGAAGACGGCAAGTTCTATCGTTTTGAAAACCTGTTCACCGCCGAAGAAGGCAAGCTGGGCGTGCTGGTCACGTTCCTGGCAGTGCTGGAACTGGCTAAGGAGCAGCTGCTGGACCTCGTGCAGGAAGAACCGCTGGCGCCGATCTACGTGAAGTCCCTGGCCGCCGGCAATACCAATGCCCCGCTGCAGTTCAGCAGCGAGTTCGACGACAACGACGCCGCCAATGAAAACGAGTGAGCGCTGACTGCCGATGGATCAAACGCTGATCAACCGCATTGTCGAAGGTGCGCTGCTGGCCTCCAGCCAGCCGCTCACCCTGGCCCAGCTGAAGGACCTGTTCCCGGAAGACGAGCCGGCACCGCCGGGCAGCATCGAACGTGCGCTGGAACGGCTGCGCGAGAGCTGCCAGGACCGTGGCGTGGAACTGGTGGAGGTGGCTTCGGGCTTCCGCTACCAGGTGACCGCCGAAGTACATGGCTGGATCAGCCGGCTGTGGACCGAACGCAAGACTCGCTATACCCGCGCCACCCTGGAAACGCTGGCACTGATCGCCTACCGGCAGCCGATCACCCGTGGCGAGATCGAGCAGGTGCGCGGCGTGGCGGTCAGCAGTAACATCATCCAGGCACTGGAAGAGCGCGAGTGGATCCGCGTGGTCGGCCACCGCGACGTACCCGGCAAGCCCGCCCTGTTCGGCACCACCAAGGGCTTCCTGGACTACTTCGGGCTGAAACGCCTGGACGAACTACCGCCCCTTTCCGAGCTGAAGGACCTGGGCGACCTGGAGCCGCAGCTGGCGCTGGATCGCGACGCCCCGCTCGCCGCCAGCGCCGAGGGCCCGGACGTGAGCGCCGACCCGGACACCGCGGCAAATGACGACACCAGCACCACCGCTGGCGACACCCCCGATTCTGCCGACGCACTCCCTGCGGCGGCCGACGATGAGCAAGCACCTTCGCCCTCCGATGATGGGCACCCCGATTCCGCGCCGGGCGAGCGCGCGGTGACAGTGAACGAACGCGAAGACAACGCCGTCGCGAAGACGACCGTGGCTGTTGACCAAGCCGATTCCGAACCAGAGGCCGACCTCGAAACCGTCGGCCGGAGCAAAACTGATGAGTGACACCCCCCGCAAGCCCTCGTTGAACAAGCTTTCGCTCAAGCGCGAAGCCACGTCCGAACAGTTCAAGCTGGAAGAACGCCTGCACAAGGTCCTGGCCCAGGCCGGCCTCGGCTCGCGTCGTGCGCTGGAACAGCGCATTGCCGAAGGCCTGGTCAAGGTCAACGGTGAAGTCGCGCAGACCGGCATGTCGGTCAAGAGCGGCGACAAGATCGAGCTCGACGGTCGCGGCTTCGTCGCCACCGCGCTGGCCGAGCCGTCGCGCGTGCTGGTCTACAACAAGCCGGAAGGCGAAGTGACCACGCGTGAAGACCCTGAAGGTCGCCCGACCGTGTTCGAATCCCTGCCGGCGCTGAAGGGTGCCCGCTGGATCGCCGTCGGCCGCCTGGACATCAACACCACCGGCCTGCTGCTGGCGACCACCGACGGTGAGCTGGCCAACGCCATGATGCACCCCTCGTTCGAGGTTGAGCGCGAGTACGTGGTGCGCGTGCGTGCCCCGGAAGGCGAGGACAAGGTGCCCGATGCCGTCGTCGACCGCCTCACCCGTGGTGTCGCGCTGGAAGATGGCCCGGCCAAGTTCGATGAGATCGAACGCATCGGCGGCACCGATTCGCACGACTGGTTCCGCGTCGTGGTGAAGGAAGGCCGCAACCGCGAAGTGCGCCGCCTGTGGGAATCGCAGGGCTGCCAGGTCAGCCGCCTCAAGCGCACCCGCTACGGCAAGGTCAGCCTGCCGCGCGAACTGGCCCGCGGCCAGTCCGTCGAACTGCCGRGCAGCCAGGTCGAAGCGCTGCGCGCCGAATTGAAGCTGGAAGAAGGCGCGCCGTCGGCCCTGACCCTGCAGCCGGTGATCGGCC
>NZ_JBFRFE010000476.1:0-3423 GCF_052114665.1 Stenotrophomonas sp. 2YAF22
GCGGCAGCGCCGGCAGGGTGATCAACTTGCCGAGGATGGCGGTGACGCCCCACAGCAGGACACAGAAGTGGATCTGCCAAAGCGCTTTGCGGGTGTCGGGTGTGCTCATCGGCGTATTGTGAGGCAAGCCGCATCGGCGGGCGATGCCTGTGGCATGCTCGCGGCGTTGCCACGAGGGAGCCGTGCATGCCTGCTGCCCGTTTTCTTCTGCTGCGCGGCTGGGCGCTGTTGACCGCGCTGGTCGCGGCAGCATCGCTGCTGCTGCAGTTTGCCCTGCTGATGCGTGGCATCGGCGCCAGCCTGGGACTCGGCGTGGCGAGCCTGCGCTTCTTCAGCTACTTCACCATCCTCAGCAATCTGGCCGTGTGCCTGGGCTGCCTCTGGCTCTGCAGCGGCCGCGCACTGCGACCTACGGTAGCCGCCACCCTGGCACTGTGCATCGGCGTCACCGGCCTGATCTATCTGCTGGCGCTGCAGGGGTTGTGGCAGCCAACTGGCCTGCAATGGTGGGCCGATGTCGGCTTGCACTACGTGGTGCCGCTGCTGTATCTGGCCGGTTGGGCGGGGCTGCTGCCACATGGTGGCCTGCGCTGGCGTGCGTTGGGTGTGGTCCTGCTGGTGCCGCTGGCCTACCTGGGCTGGGCGATGCTCACGGCCTCGTGGCTGGGCAGCGCACCGTATCCGTTCCTGGAAGTACAGCGGATCGGTTCGCGTGCATTCGGCCTCAGCGTGCTGCGCGTCGGCGGGGTGTTCGTGCTGGGCTGGACACTGCTGTGGGCAGTGGATCGCTGGCGCCGTCGATGACCCGCTGCAGTGCCATCGCCGCCGCCGGATTGCGCACCTTGCCGGCACCGATGCACAGCAGGTAGACATCGCGCGGCGCGGCAGGGGCCGGTGCGGCCAGGCAGGGCAGGTCGTCCACCGCCTCACCCCGGGCCCAGCACCGCGCGCGCGTGGCCCAGCGCTGCTGCATCGGCTGGGGAAGACCTTCGGCCAGTCTGGCCTGGCTGCGTTTGATCCGTGCATAGACGAAGCTGGCGGTGATGTCGCCATGCAGCGGCGATTCGTCGCTGTCTTCGATCACCAGGGCCACGCCATGCCGGCGCGCCGCTTCCACCAGTTCCGGCCCATGGACGCATGCGTTGCGCACCTCCAACGCATGCTGCAACCCCGTTCCATCCAGCTGCTTGGGCAGCTGTGCCATGAAGGCATCCAGCGCCGCGGCATCGGCCGGGTGCTGCGGGTCGAACTGCCAGAGCAACGGGCCCAGCCGGTCGCCCAGCGCGACGGCCGCCTGCAGGAACGCGCTGGCCGCCTCGATCGTGGACGACAGGTCGCGACGCTGCGCCAGATGACGCGGGGCCTTCATCGAGAACCGGAAACCTTCCGGCGTCTGCGCTGCCCATTGCGCGCACTGGGTCGCTGTCGGGGTGCGGTAGAAGGTGCCGTTGATTTCGATGCAGCGCAACGCGCGGCTGGCATAGGCCAGCTCTTCGCGTTGGATCAGRCCGGGCGGATAGAAGGCGCCACCACGCCATTGCGGGAACACCCAGCCGCCGATACCGCAGCGCACCGGCGCCGCAGACCCATGCCGTGCCGTCATTGCGTGTGTTCCCCCCGCCACGGATCGTAACTGCCGAACCACCACAGGTAGCCTTCCGGGTCGGCACAGGCATAGCCACGTCCGCCGTAGGCCTGGTCGGCAATGTCGATGACGATGCGCGCACCGGCAGCCTTGGCACGGACGTAGTGCGCGTCGACATCGGTGACGATCACGCAGGCACTCTGGGTCTGCCGGCCACCGACTTCATCGGGCATCACCGCCAGCTTGGCCCATTCGCCGCTGTTGCTGGCAGATCCGAGCATGATCATGCCCTGGCCGAATACCAGCTGGGCGTGATGCACAGTATCGCCGTCGGCATGCACGGCCTGCGCGTGGAAACCGAACGCGCGCTGCAGCCAGTCGATGGCGGCCAGCGCATCGCGGTAGCGCAGGCACGGAATGATGGTGGAGCCGTTGCTGCTCTGGCCGTTCGCACCCATGACACCCCTCCTATGGCACAGGGCAGGCTGCACCCGGGGCCGTTACCATCGCGCGAAACCCCGGTGACGGCCTGCACATGGCCGCTACCCCTGTTCGGAGATGGTGCTGGATGAAAACCTGGATCGGAGGAGCCGTGCTGCTTGCGTGCACGACCATGGCCAATGCGGCGACCCCGCAGCAGCTGCAGGACCTGGATGCGACCGTGGAGCGCGTGCGCGCGCAGTTCGACGTGCCCGGTATCGCCGTGGCCGTGGTCAAGGACGGGCAGGTGGTGCTGGAACGCGGCTGGGGCGTGCGTGAGCTGGGCAAGCCGGCGCCGGTCGAGGCCGATACCCTGTTCGCCATCGCCTCCAACACCAAGGCCTTCACTGCCACCTCGCTGAATCTGCTGGCCGAGGACGGCAAGCTGAAGATGGACGACAAGGTGATCGACCACCTGCCATCGTTCCGCATGTCCGATCCGTTCGTGACCGGGCAGATGACGATCCGAGACCTGCTTTCCCACCGCAGTGGCCTGAGCCTGGGCGCAGGCGACCTGCTGTTCTGGCCGACCACCTCCTACAGCAATGCCGAAGTCGTGCAGCGCCTCGGCCAGGTGCCGCTGAAGGGCGGTTTCCGCGAGCGCTATGCCTACGACAACATCCTGTATGCGGTCGCCCAGCAGGTGATCGAGCACGTTTCAGGCATGAGCTACCAGCAGTTCCTGCAGACACGCATCTTCGACAAGGTCGGCATGGCCGGCACGCGCTACAACGCCGATCACCTCAAGGCCGGTGACAACGCTGCGGTCGGCCACGCCAAGTACGATTTCAAGGACCTGCGCACCGTTGCACCGTTGACCTGGTCGAACAATGCCGGTGCCGGTGGCATCTATTCCAGTGCCCACGACATGGCACGCTGGATGCAGGTGCAGCTGGCCGAAGGCAAGCTGGCCGATGGCACTGCGCTGTTCACCGCCAAGAGCCAGCAGCAGATGTGGCAGATGATCACGCCGCAGACGATCCCGGCGCCGAGCGTGCCGGAGCTGGCACCGGCGCGGGCCAACTTCGCCGGCTATGGCGAGGGCTGGAGCCTGAGCGACTATCGCGGGCAGAAGCTGGTCTGGCACACCGGTGGCTGGCCGGGCATGGTTTCGCGGCTGACCCTGGTGCCGGGCGAGAAGCTGGGCGTGGTGGTGCTGACCAACCAGGAAGTGGGGGCCGCCTTCAATGCGATCACGCTGAGCGTGCTCGATGCCTACCTTGGCGGTGAAAAGCACGACTGGGTGGATGCCTATGCCAAGGGCGTGGCCAAGGGCCAGGACAAGGCCGACGAAGCGTGGGCCAAGCACCAGGCCGCATTGAAGGCGGCCCCCACTTCCTGGTTGGTCAGCACCACCA
>NZ_JBFRFE010000477.1:0-3420 GCF_052114665.1 Stenotrophomonas sp. 2YAF22
GGCCGCGCACGCGGGTTTGATCCCGGTGCACGCCAGGCCATGCGCGGGTTCGACTGGCCCGGCAACGTACGTGAGTTGTTGAACCGCGTGCAGCGGGCAGCGATCGTGGCCGAAGGCGAGCTGATCAACGCCGCTGACCTGGACCTGGCAGAGCCGGACGCCCCTGCGCGGCGCGCGCTGCTGCAGGATGCGCGTGGCCAGGTGGAGCGCGATGTACTGCTGCAGGCCCTGCGCCAGCATGGCTACAACGTGTCGGCGTGTGCGCGGCACATGCAGATCTCGCGGGTCACGATATACCGGTTGTGCCGCAAGCATCATCTGGAACTGCCGGCGCAGCGCTGACAACGCAGGCCCCTGCGCGGCCGGGCATGCACCGACACCAGCAAAGCGCGGCCGTGCAGCGCCGCGCCATGCCGGGCTGCCGCGCTTACAACATGTACGGCACCTTGAACGCCAGCGTGAAGTCCGGCGCATCCGGGGTCAGGCCGATGCCCAGCAGCGTCACCAGCGTGGTGTGCTGGTTCAACGCGTAGGTCACGCCGAGATTGAGCGAGGCCGCATTGGCATCGCTGCCGATCACCTTCACCCATTCACCGCCCTTGAACCGGGTCGAGGCGCGCGTGCTGATCTTGTCGCTGAAGGAAATGCTCAGGCTGGTGCGCTCGTTGAACGCGAAGGCCACGCCGGCACCGAAGTACACCGAACCGCCCAGTTTCACATCGCCGGGATTGACCGTATCCGGGTTGCTGTCGATATCGCTGAAACCGCGCGGGAACGAATGGATGTAGCCGGCGTTGGCGAACAGGATGGCCGGATCGGCGGTCTTCACCATCGATACGCCCAGGTTGGCCTGCCATACGCCGTTGCCGGTCGGCTGTTCCTGCGGCACCGCGAAGCGGATGTAGTCATCGTCGTCGCGCTCGATTACTTTCCAGTCCAGCCCATAGGGCGCGCGACCCGTTGGTGCGGTAACGCCACCGGTCAGCACCGTCTCCGGGCGCCAGCCGCTTTCGGCGAACAGCCGGTAATTGGCACTCAGACTGACATCGCCGATGCCGCTGCCATTGGTTTCTTCCTGCGCGATCGCCGCCGCCGCACCACCAGCACCGCCCTTCTGGTAGACCGTGCGTCGGGCCAGGTACGGCACGTCCATGTTCAAGGTGAGATTGGGACTGACGCCCCAGCGCGCGGCCAGGTTGTAGGTCAACGAATCGGATTCGACGTTCTCGATCGCGATGTTGCCGAGGAAGATCGCATCCAGCGCAAGGAAGCCGTTGAGCGTGAGCTGCTTGCGGTCGTAGCGTGCATAGGTGAGGCCGTTTTCGATGGTGAACCGGCGCGAGAACAATGCCGCCTGCTGCTGCTTGACGTCATCCACGCTGCGCCGGGCCTCCTGCTTGGCTTGCTGTGCCTCGGCCGCGCTGCTGGCATAGCCTTCGCTGCTGGGCGGTACCGCGGATGCCGCAGCCGGCGCCAACGGCGCAGCGGGCGTCGCACCGGGGCCTGCGCGACCACTCAGCCGCGCCTGCATCGCCTGCACCTGCATGTCCAGTTCGCGCAGGCGTCGTACCTCCTGTGCGTAATTGGCCTTGAGCTGTTCCAGTTGCGCGATCAATGCCTGCATGTCGGCGCCATCACTGGGCGCAGGCTGCTGGGCGAAGGCAGTGGCCGCCAGCGCCGCCAGCGCCAGCGGAGTAAGCCGGTAGAGAGTGTGCATGTCGGTGACCTGCGTTGTACGTCGGTTCCCCCCGACCAGGCCGTGTTACTGGCCTGGGCCCATGCCGCGGTTCATCCCGATCGCCTGGGCCACGTTCTGGCTCAAGGGCAGGTTGTTGGCCGCGGTATTGCGTACCAGCTCCAGCTGCAGCCGGTTGCTGGCGGTCTGTCCATCGCCGGCCAGGGCAATGCCCTGCCCCACGCTGCCATTGCGGATCCACTGCTGTACCAGGCTCTGCCCATCAACCTGCAGCAGCAGGCGCGCCTGATTGCCATCGAGCATGGCGGTGGCAGTAGCCCCGCCCTGCTGTGCCTGTGCCATGCGGCTGCCGTCATCGCCCAGTGCGGTCGGCACCAAGCCGTCACGCACGGTCAGGGTGGTCACGTTGCGTGCGGTGTTGCCATCGCCGGCCACCTGCACGCTCTGCACCAGTCCGCTGGCATTGGCCAGGCCGGTACTGTCGATGCTGCGCCCTGCCGTTGCCGGCAACGGTGCGTCAGCGGCGGTAATCTGCACGCTTGGCTGGAAGCTCAGCTTGGGGGTGCCGCCATTGCGGAAATCCATGCCCAGGGTCAGCGCGCCCTGCACCACTGCACCGTTGGGTCCCTGCCACTGCGAAATCATCGTCACCCCGAACCAGGCCACGTTGTTGCCGCCAACGGTGTAGCGGCCGCGCATCAGGTTCAGTTCGGGATCGGGTATTTCCTTCAGGCCTCGCCCCGGTGCACCGTCTGCCGCCATCAACGGCGACACCGGCAACATCAGCAGCAGAGCGAGTACTACACGTTGGCATTGCATGATCGTGCCTCCTTCAGAACAGGTCGGCGTGGCTGAAGCCGAAGTCGACCAGTTCGGCGTCGGTGATCGGTCCCTGCCGCGCATACAACGCGCGGGCACTGGGCCGTTCGCTGGGTTGCAGCAGCACCGTATTGCGATCGAAGTCGCTGCCGATCACGACGAAAACGGCGCGTGACGGCCAGGCGGCACTGAACTCGGCCAGTGACAGGCTGCGGTTGCCCAGGATCGGATCGGCCACTTCCACCACCCCGTCGCGCACCTGCTTGAGCACGACGAAATGCCGGAAGCCGCGTACATCCATCAGCACCAGTCCAGGAACCCGCAACGTGCGCAGGCGCGATTCATCGATGCGATAACCGCGTCCACGCATGCCCAGCGATTCGACATAGCGCTTGATGTCCAGCAGTGAAAAACCACGTTCCTTGACCAGCTGTGGATCCGATACCCCCATCATCCCCTCGATCACCGTCGCCTCGGTGGTGTCCAGGTGGTAGGCATAACGCAGGATGGTGGCCAGAGCGGCCGCCCCGCAGCTGTAATCGGTGTGCTGCCGCACCAGGTTGCGATAACGCCGCTCCTGCATGCTTTCCACCTTCTGCTGCAGCAGCGCGCCATTGGGCAGCACCCCGCTGAACACCACCTCGCCTGCCCAGCCACATGCGCTGGTCAGCAGCAGCAGGCAGGGCAGCAGACGCAACCACCAGCGATGACCGGCCATGCCGTTCTCCACGAGAAGGAAGGGACCCCTGCCCCAAGGGGGAGGAGGGACAGGGGCCCCCGGGGGAACCCGGCCATTGGCGGATGGCCGGGCTTGTTGCGCTCAACGCAGGTTCGCTGCGAAAGCGGTCACACCGTGGATCACTCGCCGCCGCCGGTCCCACCGCCGGTGCTCGGCTGCGCCACGG
>NZ_JBFRFE010000478.1:0-3416 GCF_052114665.1 Stenotrophomonas sp. 2YAF22
ACGTCACGCCCTGGGCCTGTATGCCGCCGCCGGCAAGCAGCGCCTGGCCCAACTGCRGTCCGAGCAGTTGCTGGCGCAGGGCAGCGAAGACCCGCAGCAGCGCATCCGCCAGAGCGAGATCGACAATGCGATCCGCCTGATCGAGAAGCGCGTCTCCGACCTGCAGCTGATGCAGCATGCGGCTGATCAGTCGTTGCCGATGATCCGCCTGATCCAGGCCAATGCGCTGCAGCTGATCGAGAAGTTCAACACCGTCCGCGACATCACCATCCCCTCGTGGAAGCGTCAGTTCGCGATCCAGTTGTCGCTGGGCGAGCAGAAGAACGCCGCCGAACTRGCCAATGCCATCGATGATGCGACCAATGAGTTGATGCGACGCAATGCCGATCTGATGCGCCAGGCGTCGGTGGACACCGCACGCAGCAACCAGCGCGGCGTGATCGATGTGGCTACGTTGCGCCACGTGCACGATCAGCTGATCGCTACCGTCGAGGAAGTGCGCAGCATCCATCGCGAGGGCATGCAGCAGCGTCAGCAGGCCGAAGTCGAGTTGTCGCGCCTGCGCGAGGACCTGCAGCAGCGGCTGGCGGCACCGACGGCGCCGTAGCTGGGTACCTGCTGTCCAAGCGGCGTGCAGGAATGCGACGAATATCCCATTTCTGCATGAATACGCACCGACGAGGGTGGGGATGACGTCCTCGCAACATTTGATCGGACACAATGTGCCCCAGCCTGCCACGGCTGGGTGCCAGCCTGTGTGCGTTCCACCATCTCGCGCCCCTGCGGCGCGTCATGCTTTCAATGAGGTTGCAATGGATATGCCGCGTCTCTCCTCCCCGCGATTCCGCTTGGCCCGTGTTTCTGTCGTTCCTGTCTTGCTGCTGGCCTTGGCCGCCTGCGCGGCGGGAGAATCCTCGAATTCCGCGGCCTCGTCGCCGGCCACGACGGCGCCTGCCGCTGYTGCGACGGCCACGGCGACGCCTGGGACTGCCCCCGTATCGGCCGACAATGGGCTGGCCGCGCTGATCCGCGCCAGCGGGGTGACGTGCAGCAATGCTAGTGCCGGTACCGGCTGCACGGCAGGCGATGTCGACAGCGGTGACTTCTACGATGTTGAACTGTCGCCGGACTGCGGCGACCAGGGATTCTTCGCCGGCGTGGCCGAGGCCAAGGGCGTGGAGACGCTGGATGCGGTACCGAGCAGCGGCAGCAAGGCCACCGCCACCGCGAAGCTGTCGAAGGGGCAGCTGGTGTGCGTGCAAGGCATCGGCCGCACCGGACAGAATCCGCTGTTCTATTACGTTGTCGCCATTCCGGCCAACACGGTCGGCAAGTGCAAGGACAATGCGTTGTGTGACACCTATGGTGACAGGCCGATCAACAATCGGGTCGCCACGGGAGGCGAGGCCTGCCATGCGGCAGCCCCGGGACACTACGCCGGGAACTGCGCACAGGGCTGGGTCAGTGCGGATGTGCTGGACGTGTTTTCCAACGGAATGTAATCGCCGCCAGGGGAGCGGTCCAATCAACCACTGGCAAAGGAACAGCGCATGTCGGATCCAAACGTCACCCGGGTAGTCAGCAGCGTCGGTACGACGCGCACGCTGGAAATGGACGATGGCAGTGTCATCGAACGGTCAGGCGGCAGCGTCTCGTGGCGCAACAACAACCCCGGCAATCTCAAGTTCGAGTTCGCCGGCAGCGCCGACAAGACGGTAACCAACCCCCGTACCCGTGAGCAGGCGCTCGAGGCGGCGCAGGGTCGTTACCAGGGCGTAGTCGGTCTGGACCAATGGGGCAACGCGGTCTTCGAAAGCTATGAAGCCGGGCGAGTGGCGAAGATCCAGCTGCTGGAGCGCCGGTTTGGTGACAAGACCGTCGAGGAAATGCTGCCGAGTTACTCCAAGCAGGACTACAGCGGCACAACCCACCACAAGGAGCAGGCCGCCACCATCTACGCCGAGGGTGATCGCAACGGCGTTGATCTGCGCTCGAAGACGGTGGGCGAAATGAGCGTGCGCGAGCGCGAAGTGCTGGCCGACGGCATCCGCCGTTTCGAGGGCTGGCAACCTGGCGATGTCGCTACCGTCCAGCAGCCGACGCGCACATCGGCTGCCGTGCCGGCGCAGACCCAGACCCAGACCCAGACCCAATCAACGACGCCTGCTGCGACCGCACCCGCTGCGGCTCAGGTGGTGGCTGCGGCCGGCAGTGCCGCCGTCTACAACGAGGCCCACCAGCATTTCATGGGCTCCGGCCGCCAGTACGAGTATGGCCGGCCGGACCATCCGCGGCCGGGTCGTGACAGCAGCCGGCTGGAGCGCGACCTGGACGGGGACGGGCGGCTCGGCGTGGATTGCTCTGCATTCGTCTGGCGCGGTCTGAAGAATGCGGGCTACGACGTGCGCGGCGAGAACGCCGCGGGCTTCACCACCTCGACCCTGTTCAACGGCGCGAATACGACCGCGTACGCGCGCGAGCATTTCGATGTGACCTCGGCGGCGGATGCGCGCAAGCCCAATGGCTCGCTGAAGCAGGGTGACATCCTGATGTTCTCCTCTTCGCAGGGTCAGCATGTCGGCATTTTCAAAGGCTACGACGCGCAGGGAAACATCCAGTTCATCGGTTCCCAGGGCAGTACCGGGCCGGCTGAAGTCACCATTCGCCCGGGTGGTTACTGGGACGGTGGTGGTACGCGCATCGTCGGTGCACTGACGCCCAAGCCGGAGTTCCAGGTCCGTGCGCCGCTGCACGGCAATGGCGAGCCGGCGCTTTCTCGCCCCGCCGCACCGGCGGGGGCATCGGCAGCGCAACCGGCGCCATCGCACGCAGCATCGGCCGAGGTGATCCGGCACGGCCAGCGCGGCAGTGATGTGCAATCCCTGCAGCAAACCCTCAATCAGCTTGGCGTGCGCGACGCGCACGGCAACCGGCTGGCCGAGGACGGTCGCTTCGGTGACCACACCCGCGAGGCGGTGCTCGCCTTCCAGAAGCAGCAGGGTCTGGTGCCCGATGGCATCGCCGGCCGCAACACCCACGCTGCGCTGGCCACAGGCCGTTTGCAGGGCCAGGAGCCGGCGGCTGCCGCGCCGAAGGGACCATCGCTGAACGATGCTTCGCATCCGGACAATGCCCTGCACAACGCAGTGCGCAGCAAGCTGCCAAGCGTGTTCTCCGAAGAAGCCGCGGCCAACATCACCCTGCATGCAAAACAGAACGGCATCGACGCCGCCGACAAGCTGCAGAGCATCACGGTGCAGGATGGCAAGGCGTTCGTGATGGGAACCACGCCGGGATTCCGCGCCGCCGTTGACCTTGCCCAGGCGCCACCATCGCTGGAGCACACCAGCGCGAAGCTGCTGTCCGATCCTTCGCAGCACCAGCAGGTGCAGGAAGAGCAGCAGCGGGTCGCGATG
>NZ_JBFRFE010000479.1:0-3415 GCF_052114665.1 Stenotrophomonas sp. 2YAF22
GCCGCGATGCAGTGCATAGGCACCCACCTCGCCCTGCTTGTTCATGGCAAGGAAGCAGACCTGCAGCGTGCGGCTGGCTTCGGGGCGCTTGCGTACCACCCGGTCGATCGCTTCGCGGCAGGCCTGTGCCGGCGAACGGCCCTGGCGCATCAGCTCGACCACCAGGAACGAAGCCGCGTTGCGGATCATTTCTTCGCCCACACCCGAGGCGGTGGCCGCGCCCACTTCGTTGTCCACGTAAAGGCCGGCGCCGATGATCGGGCTGTCGCCGACCCGGCCGTGCAGTTTCCAGGCCATGCCGCTGGTGGTGCAGGCACCGGCCAGGTTGCCCTTGGCGTCCAGTGCCAGCATGCCGATGGTGTCGTGGTTGTCGCTGTTGCCGGGAAGACCGCGGCGCTCGGCATTGATCTGCGGCGCGTACTTTTCGGTCTTCAGCCACTCACGCCAGGCCGCTTCGGCCTTCGGCGTCAGCAGGTGCTGGCGCTGGAAGCCCTGCTGCACGGCGAACTGCTGGGCGCCCTCGCCCACCAGCAGCACATGCGGGCTGTTCTCCATCACCCTGCGGGCCACCGACACCGGGTGCAGGATGTCGACCAGCGCAGCAACCGCGCCACAGCGGCCGTCACCATCCATGATGCTGGCGTCCAGGCTCAGCACGCCGTCGCGGTCCGGGTTGCCACAATGGCCGACGGTGGGATTGCACAGCTCGCTTTCGGCCCAGCGTGCACCGGCTTCCACCGCATCCAGCGCACTGCCGCCCTGCGCCAGCACCTTCCACGCGGCCTGGTTGGCCGGTACGCCGAAGTCCCAGGTCGAGACCACCTTGGCGCCGCCGTGCGTCCTCGCCTTCACCACCGGCAACGCTGCCACGCCTGCGGCCAGTGCACCGGCCTGCAAAAACTGCCTGCGATCCACCATCTTCGCCTCCGTCTGCATGCTGCGCCCGCCGGCCCGATGCCGGCAGCGCCGATCAATCGTGCGCGGGGGTCCGCGCTGCGTGCCAAGCTGCCGCACCGAGCACACCCAGCTGGCCATGTTCGACCCGCCATACCGGCACCTGGCGCAGCACGTCGGTCAGCACCCCCTTGTTGAGGAAGCGCTCACGGAAACGGCCGTCGGCCAGGAAGTCCTGCACATGGGTGGAAATGCCGCCGGCCAGGTACACCGAGCGCGCGCCCACGGCGATCGCCGCGTCGCCGGCCAGGCTGCCCAGCCAGGCGCAGAACACCTGCAGGGTTTCCACTGCCAGCGCGTCGTCGCCCTGCCGCGCAGCCGCGATCAGCGCTTCGGTGCTGGTCCATTGCGGAGCCACGCCGCGCAGTTCGCACAGGCAGGGATAGAGGTTCATCAGGCCGCTGCCGGACAGCACGCGTTCGTTGTCCACATGCGGCCAGCGCTGCAGCAGCTGGCCCAGCACATGCAGTTCCAGCGCATTGCCGGCACCCAACGCAGCGTGGCCGATCTCGCTGGCCAGCACCGGGCGCTCGCCATCGGCGAAGCGCAACGCGGCGCCCAGGCCGGTGCCCGGCCCCAGCACCAGCGCCGGGAAGGTCTTGGCCGGATCGGCATCGCCATTCAGCGGCACCAGCGTGTCGGCCTGCAGGTAGGGAATGGCCAGCGCCACTGCTTCGAAATCATTGATCAACTGCAGGTCGGGCAGGCCCGACTCGCGGCGTGTTGCCGACAGCGACACCGTCCACGGCAGATTGGCATTGATCAGGGTATCGCCGTCGAGCAGGCCGGCGATGGCGACCACCGCACTGGCCATCGGCTGGCCGAGACTGGCGGTGAAATCGGCCAGGATCGCCGCCAGGCTGGGGTGGTCGGCGCAGGCGTAGGTGCGGTAGCTGCCCAGCCGCGGCGCCTGCCCCGGCAGGGTCTCAGCCAACGCAAGACGGGCGAAGGTACCGCCGACATCGGCGACGACCAGGCTGCGGGGGACGCCGCTGCGGGCGGACTCGGATGGCGCCGGGGACACTGCTGCAACGTTCACGCTGGCCTGCTTGGATCGATTGAATCGTGCCGATTCTCAGGCATTGGACGGCCTTTGCCTAGCGCGGCGACAGCGCCGCCCGGGGTCACATGCCTTCCTGCTCGGCCACCTGCACGCCGTCCACCAGCACCCGCAGGCGCTGCGGGCGGAACCCGGCGAACAGCAGCGGCCGGGTCCGCTCCACCAGCACTTCATGGCCGGCGATATGGCGCTGCCACGACTGTACCAGCGAGAACGAGAAGTGCGTGCCCGGATGCAGCGGGTGCTGCACCCACACCTTCTCGCTGGCGCTCTGCAGCATCATCGCGCCGGTGAACCAGTGCCGGCTGAGGGTGACCGGCGTGGTGCCGGCCATGAAGCGGATATCCATGCTGCGTCCTTTCGTGATGGAAGCTGGTGATGGCAGCCCGGCCCGCGCTCAGGGCTGCGCGGTCTGCAGGCTGTAGCTGGTGCTGGCGGTGAACACCGCACCATCGGGCTGGGTGGAGCGCACTTCGACCTTGTGGCTGCCCACGGCCAGGTCGGTCGGCAACGCGCCACGCCACAGGTGCGGCGAGGCGGTGGCTTCCGGCGAGCGGTCGTAACCGCGCAGCGTGGAAGCCAGGTCGTCGGCCACGTTCTCCACCAGCAGGCGCGGATCAGGCTGGCTGACCTGCTTCATCGGCTGCCAGGCGCCGCCATCGACGCGGTACTCGACCACGCTGGCGTCCTCGCCCATGTACACGTTGGCATAGATGCCCCACGCCGGGTACGCGCCCTTGCGCAGCACCTTCGGTGCATGCAGGCCGATCTGCTCGCTGGCGGCCGCACCGGCCACCCGGTACTGCAGGCGATAGCTGCCGTTGCCGGCCACGTCCAGCAACGCATAGCCCTTCGGCGTGCCGTCGCTCATGGTGCTGTCCGGTACGCCGGCGGCATTCTTCACGCCCGACCAGAACGCACCGCAGTTGGCACCGACGTTGTACTCGTGCAGCGGCCTGGCGCCCTGCCAGCCGTCAGCCTTGCCGTGGTAGACGTGCTGCTGGGTGTGGCTGTGGCCACTGAGCACCAGCACGTTGCGGAAGTCCTTCAGCAGGTCGAACAGGCGCTGGCGGTCGGCATGGCGGAAGGTCTCGCGCCCCGGTGCCGCATCGAACAGCGGGATGTGCATGCCCAGCACCAGCAGACGGTCCTTGTGCAGGCCCTTCAGGTAGGCAGCGAGGAACGCGAACTGATCCTCGCGCAGGCCACCCACATACCTGGGCTTGGCGTTGGGGTCGTACACCACGTCGTCGAGGAACACGAAACTGGCGCCCCCCTCTTCCACTGCGTAGGTGTCGGGGCCGTAGATGTTGCGCCAGCTGTCCAGCGAATGCGCATCATTGGCCGCGTCGACATCCAGGTCGTGGTTGCCGGGTACGTGGAACCACGGCACGCCGAGTT
>NZ_JBFRFE010000480.1:0-3403 GCF_052114665.1 Stenotrophomonas sp. 2YAF22
TGCATCACGAGTGCGGCATCGGCCACGTCGGCGGCAGCGGAAGAAGAATGCGAGCCATCGGCAAGGGACAGGTGCTCGCGCCAGCGGGGCCGCGGTTCTTCAACATGCGCGCACCAGCCCAGATGGTCCAGCAGGGGTAGCAGAAGCGCGGCCTCCGGGCCTGCTCCGTGCACGTGCACGACAGGCGACCGGTGCCACTGCAGCCGCCAGCGGTGGTTGCCGTCCAGCGGCTGCGGGGCGGCAGGGGGCACCGTGCGGGTGAAGGTGAAGCCGGCGCAGCGGGCGTCTAGCCGTCCATCAGCCTGCAGTGCCAGGTGCAGCGTGTGCGGCCCTTGCAGCCAGGTATCGAGAAGCTGTTCGATGCCGCCGAGCTGCGGCAACGGAAGCAGTGCCAGCCACTGGCGACCCCGGCATCCGGTGGCATTGCCGGAGAACAGCGCAGCGTCGTCGCGGTTGTCGATCTCCATCCATACGATGCGCCCGGCATCCACCGCGTTGGCGGCCTGTCGCGCCAGCTCCGGTTCCAGGCAGCCGCCACTCAGCCAGCCAACCTGTCGACCCGGTTCGAACAGCGCGCAGGTGCCCGCGCGGCTGTAGCTGGACCCTTCCGTCTGCAGCACCACTGCCAACGCAGCCGCGCGGCCGGTACGCGCCGCGTCGGCGGCGGCCTGCAGCACCGGGCGCGGGTTGCCGCCGTCCAGATCCAACGGGGCAGGGTGCAGCGCACTGGTCATGCGATGTCCGGCAGGCCGGCGAGCAGCTTGTCCAGGGTCAGCGGATAGTCGCGCACGCGGATTCCGGTCGCGTTGTACACCGCGTTGGCCACTGCCGCGCTTACGCCGCACAGGCCCAGCTCGCCAACGCCCTTGGCCTTCATCGGCGACGACACCGCATCGCTTTCATCGAGGAACACCACCTCCTGGTGCGGCACGTCGGCATGTACGGGTACTTCGTAGCCGGCCAGGTCGTGATTGACGAAGAACCCCAGCCGCCGATCCACCACCAGTTCCTCCGACAGCGCTGCGCCGATGCCCATTGTCATCGCGCCGATCACCTGGCTGCGCGCGGTCTTCGGGTTGAGGATGCGGCCGGCTGCGCACACGGCCAGCATGCGGCGGATCCGGCTTTCGCCCGAGGCCACATCCACGCCCACCTCGACGAAATGCGCGGCGAAGGTCGACTGCTGGTACTTCTCCTGCAGCGTGTCGAACTCGATGCTGTCTTCGGCCACCAGCTCGCCGGCCTGAGCGGCATCGGCAAGGGCGCGGCTGCGGCCCCCTGCGGTCACCTTGCCGGCTTCGAACTGCGCTGCCGCCGGGTCCATTCCCAGCGCCTGCGCGACCTTCGTACGCAGTGCCATGCATGCGGCGTAGACGCCTGCGGTGGAGCTGTTGGCGCCCCACTGGCCACCGGACCCGGCAGCCACGGGATAACGGGAATCGCCCAGCTTGACCGTGACCTGCTGCAACGGAACGCCGAGCATTTCCGCGGCCGTCTGGCCGATGATGGTGTAGCTGCCGGTGCCGATGTCGGTCATGTCGGTTTCCACGGTGACCTGGCCATCAGCGGCCAGGCGCACGCGTGCGCCGGATTTCATCACCAGGTTGTTGCGGAAGCCTGCTGCCACGCCCATGCCGACCAGCCAGCGTCCATCGCGCACGGCGCCCGGGGTGGCGCTGCGCCGCTGCCAGCCGAATCGTTCGGCGCCCGTGCGCAGGCACTGCACCAGCTGCCGCTGTGAAAAGGGGCGCTCGGGATTGGACGGGTCGACCTGGGTGTCGTTGCGGATACGGAATTCGATCGGATCCAGGCCGAGTTTGATGGCCATTTCGTCCATGGCGATTTCCAGCGCCATCAGTCCCGGCGTTTCGCCCGGCGCGCGCATGGCATTGCCTTCGGGCAGGTCGAGGGTGGCCAGGCGCAATGCGGCCAAGCGGTTGGGCCCCGCATACAGCAAGCGGGTCTGCTGGACCGCTTCCTCCGGCGAGCCGCCTGGCAGGTTGCCCGACCATGATTCGTGGCCGATGGCGGTCAGGCTTCCTTCCGGCGTTGCGCCCAGCCGGATGCGCTGCAGCGTGGCCGGGCGGTGCGTGGTGTTGTTGGCGATCAGCGGCCGCTGCAGGGCCACTTTCACCGGCCGCTTGGCAGCGCGTGCGGCGAGCGCGGCCAGCAGCGCATCGGAGCGCAGGAACAGCTTTCCGCCAAAGCCGCCGCCGATGTAGGGCGACACCAGCCGCACCTTGTCCTTGGCGATGCCCAGGGTGCGGGCCAGATCGGTGCGGCCCCAGTCGATCATCTGGTTGGAGGTCCACACCGTCAGCTGGTCGCCTTCCCAGGCAGCCATCGTGGCGTGCGGCTCCATCATTGCGTGCGACTGGTCCGGGGTGTGGTAGGTCGCGTCGAGCGTAACCGCCGCCTGGCTGAAGGCCTTCTCGAAATCGCCGACGCGCGCATCGGGCTCCGGTGTCTGCAGGGAAGCGCCTGCCTGCTTGGCGTCCGCCAGATCGAAGTGGCCACGCTGCGGGGCATAGCGGATGCGGATCTGTCCGGCCGCAGCGCGGGCCTGTTCGAACGTTTCGGCCACCACCACCGCCAGTGCCTGGTGATAGTGGTGCACCTTCGGACCACCCAGCAGCGGCGCGGCGTTGCGCTTGACCGGATGCAGCGGCCCGGCGGTGTCGGCGGTGACGATGGCCAGAACGCCGGGCGAGCGCCGCGCCGCCTCCAGCTCCATGCGGGTCACGGAGCCGGTGGCAATCCCCGCGCCGACCACCACACCATAGGCGGGGGCGGACGGGGTGGCGTCATGCCATTCGTGTGCGTAGGTGGCCTTGCCGGTGACCTTCAACGGGCCGTCGATGCGATCGTGCGGCTTGCCGATGACGGTCTGCGCATCGATCGGATTGCGACCTGCAGGGGTGTCGAATTTCATGCCTCGGCCCTCACGTCCTGCAGGATGGAAGCCAATGTGCGTTCGGCCAGCGCCAGTTTGAAGGCGTTCTGTGCGGTGGGCGCAGCACCCTGCAGCAGCACCGACATCACGGCGGCGGCGCCCTGCGGCAGGGCCGCATCGGCCGCAGCGCTGTGCCACGGCTTGTGCGCGACACCGCCAAGGGCGATCCGGCCGCTGCCATCGGGCCGCAGGATCGCCGCCACCGACACCAGGGCGAACGCATACGATGCGCGGTCGCGCACCTTGCGGTACACGTGCACGCCACCCGGGGGCGGCGGCAGGACTACGGCGGCGATCAGCTCGCCCTTGTCCAGCACGGTGTCGATATGCGGCGTACGGCCAGGAGCGCGATACAGGGCGTCCAGCGCGATGTTCCGGCGCGATCCGTCGGCGCGGACGGTCTCCACCGATGCATCCAGCGCCATCATCGCCACCGCCATGTCGCTGGGG
>NZ_JBFRFE010000481.1:0-3402 GCF_052114665.1 Stenotrophomonas sp. 2YAF22
ACAAAGGTTCGCCCCTGCCAACTGTGTCAGGCCGGTACGCCTGCCACCCTCGCGAACGCGCTGCGGAAGCGCACCATCTCTTCCTCGGTGCCCACGGTCACGCGCACGCGCTGCGGCCAGATTGGCCAGCTGCGGCCGATCACCACGCCGTTGTCCGCCATGTCTTTGGCGAAGGCAGCGCCGTCGCGCTGTACATCCACCACGAAGCAGTTTGCTTCGGTCGGCAGGCAGTTGAAGCCACGCTTGCCCAGCCAGGCGATGGTGCTCTGCCGGATCCTGGCATTCTGCAGGCGTCGCTGCGGGATCAGTTGGGGGTCACGCAGGCTGGCCAGGGCTGCCGCAAGCGCAGGCACGGGCAGCGGGTTCTCGCCCAGGCTGGCCAGCTCGCGCAGGCGTTCGGGATGCGCTGCAGCCACGCCGAGGCGTAGGCCGGCCATGCCGTAGAGCTTGGAGAAGGTGCGCAGCACGATCAGGTCATCGCGCCGGGCTACCTGTGCAATCAGGCTGGGCTGTTCGCTGTACTGCAGATAGGCCTCGTCCAGCAGCACGCGGGTGCCGGCTGGCTTGTTGGCCAGCAGCCAGGCCAGTTCTTCGGCGGGACTGATCGAGCCGGTGGGATTGTTGGGATTGCACACGTACAGCAGGCCGGTCGGCTGCGCGTGCGCGGCGGCAACCATCGCGCGCAGGTCGTGCGCGCCATCGCTGCGCAGCGGTACCTTCTGCACATGGGCGCCACGCGCGGCTGCCATCTCACCCAATGTCTCGAAGGTCGGGTCGGCCACTACCAGGCCCGCCTGCGGGCCGGTCCACAGCGTCGCCGCACGGTTCAGCGGTTCGCTGGAGCCCGGATACAGGCGCACGTGGTCAGCGGGAATGCCGGCCTGGGCAACGAAGGCATCGCGTACCTCACCGGCCAGGGCGAAGCGGTAACGCCCGCAGCTGGCGATGCTGTCGCGTGCCGCCTGCTGGGCGGCGGGCGAGGGGCCATAGGGGCATTCGTTGAAGTTCAGCAGCACCGCGCCTTCATTGGCGTTTGGCGAAGTCACGGTCGCTGGCTGTGCCTGGGCCGACCGGGGCGGGCCGCTGCTGGCGAGGGCGAGTCCGGCGCCGGCCAGTTGCAGGAAGTGACGACGGGAGGCAGGCAGGGTCACAGGGGTAGTTCCGGAAGGGCGACCGACGCACGCTAGCGCTGGCAGTGATTGCCGGCAAGCGGTCGTGCAGAGTCAGGCCGCGCTCGGCTGCTGTTCGCCACCCGTTGAGCCGCGCTCGACGCTACAGACAGGCCCTGACGCGCAGGCGCGGTAGAATTCCCGGCCATCCCAGAACCCGCGGATTCCGATGAGCCCCAGCCCCGCCGAACGTGCCGAAGACCTGCGCCGGCAGATCGCCCAGGCCAATCGCGCCTATCACGAGCTGGATGCGCCGGAGATCCCCGACGTCGACTACGACCGCCTGGTGCGCGAGCTGGAGGCGCTGGAGCGCGAGCATCCTGATCTCGCCCGTGCCGACAGCCCGACCCAGCAGGTCGGGGCACGTCCGTCGGGACGTTTCGCCGAAGTCACCCATGCAGTACCGATGCTGTCGCTGTCCAATGCCTTCAGCGATGAGGAAGTGGCCGACTTCGTGCGCCGCATCGATGAGCGCCTGCGCCGCGGCACCCTGCGTTTTTCCGCCGAACCGAAGATGGACGGCCTGGCGATCAGCCTGCGTTATGAGGACGGTCATTTCGTGCTGGGCGCCACCCGGGGCGATGGCAGCACCGGTGAGGACGTGACCGCCAACCTGCGCGAGATCGGCGACATTCCCAAGCGCCTGAAAGGCAGGGACTGGCCGGATGTGCTGGAAGTGCGCGGTGAGGTCTACATGGCCCGCGCCGACTTCGAGGCCTACAACGAGCGCGCGCGCCTGCATGGTGGCAAGGTGCTGGCCAATCCGCGCAATGCCGCGGCCGGTTCGCTGCGCCAGCTTGACCCGAAGATCAGTGCGCAGCGCAGGCTCAGTTTCTTCACCTACGGTACCGGTGAAGTGCAGGGTGGTGAGCTGCCCGATACGCATTCGGGCACGCTGGCACAGCTGCGCGAATGGGGCTTCCCGGTCAGCGATCTGTGCCAGGTGGTGGAAGGTAGCGACGGCCTGCTGGCGTACTACCGTGACATCGGCGAGCGTCGCGACGGCCTGGCATTCGACATTGATGGCGTGGTCTACAAGCTCGATGACCGCGCCGGCCAGCAGGCCATGGGCTTCGTGTCGCGCGCACCACGCTGGGCCATCGCGCACAAGTTCCCGGCGCAGGAACAGAGCACTACGCTGGAGGCCATCGAAATCCAGATCGGCCGTACCGGTGCTGCCACCCCGGTGGCGCGCCTTGCGCCGGTCGCGGTGGCTGGGGTGATCGTGTCCAACGCAACCCTGCACAACGCTGACCAGATCGCGCGCCTGGATGTGCGCGTGGGCGACAGTGTGATCGTGCGCCGTGCCGGCGATGTGATTCCGGAAGTGGTCAGCGTCATCCTCGATCGCCGCCCTGCGGGCACCACGCCCTGGCAGATGCCGACCAGCTGCCCGGTGTGCGGCTCGGAAATCGTGCGCGAGGAAGGGGCTGCTGCCTGGCGTTGTTCGGGCGAGCTGTCCTGCCCGGCGCAGCGCAAGGAGGCCATCGCCCACTTCGCTTCACGACGGGCGATGGATATCGACGGCCTTGGCGATAAGTACATCGAAACCCTGGTGGACGCCGGCATCGTCAGGAGCGTGGCCGATCTGTACCGCCTCACCCGCGACCAACTGCTGCACCTGAAGCTGGTGTTGGACGCAGAAGACCCTTCGGCACTCGCGGCCAGCCTGAAACTGCACCTGCCGGCCGAAGGCAGTGGCGCGGTGCTCAACGCTGTGTTGAAACTGGATGGCAACGATACGGGGTGGCGCGCGCAGGCATTGGCGCAGCCGGCGGCCTTCGAATGGAACACGAAGAAGATCGCCACCAAGTGGGCTGACAACCTGATCGCAGCGATCGATGCCAGCCGTGATGCGACGCTGGAGCGACTGCTGTTCGCACTGGGCATCGAGCACGTCGGCGAGAGCACCGCCAAGGCATTGGCATTGTGGTTTGGCGATCTGGCGTTGATCCGCCGTCTGCCGTGGCCGCTGTTCAAGCGCGTGCCCGACATCGGTGGCGAAGTGGCGCGCTCGCTGGGCCATTTCTTCGAACAGGAAGGCAACCAGCAGGCCATCGACGCGCTGCTGCAGGTGGGGCAGGTGCGCATCAGCGACGTGCACCCGCCAAGTGCGAAGCTGCGCGAGGGGCTGGACCTTGCCCAGCTGCTGGTCGAAGCGGAGATTCCCGGCATTACCCGCCTGCGTGCCGAGAAGCTGGTGGCCGCACTGCCCAGCGCGCAGTCGGTGCTG
>NZ_JBFRFE010000482.1:0-3398 GCF_052114665.1 Stenotrophomonas sp. 2YAF22
GTTCAGAACCTGTAACGCACGCCCAGCATGTAACGCGGGCTCTGGTCGGCCAGCTTCACGATCATCTGCGAGGTGCGCGAACGCCAACGCACATCCTCACCGGTCAGGTTGATCGCCTCCAGGCCAAACGACCAGTGGTCATCCAGGGTGTAGTTCACGCTGAGATCCCACTGTTCGTACGCCTCCACATAATACGGATTGCGGCTGGCCCCCTGGTTGGCCAGGATCAGGTACTGGTCACGCCAGTTCCACGCCAGTCGTACCGACCAACCGTACTTCTCGTACATCAGCATCGCATTGGCCGTGTCGCTCAGTCCCGTGAGCGAGAACTGGTCGATGCCCGGGTCGCCTGCGTTGTTGAATCCCACATCCCCATTGACCAGGGTGTAGTTGGCCAAGATGCCGAAGCCGGTATCGCCGAAGAAGTATTGCCCACCCAGTTCCCAGCCGTGGAGCTTGGCCTTGTTCTGGTTGATGGGACGATTGACGTTGAACTGGTACAGCGGATCGCCGGCCGTACCGTACAGGTCGTAGGCTGCTTCAGTGGCCAGCACCTGGGCGTCGGTACCGTTGTAGGCGCCCAACCCGGCGGGATTGTTGCGCAGCAGGGCCAGGGCGGTGAACAGCGAGGTGTCATTGGCCGAGCACGCCGCTGCATTGGCAGCGCCGACCTGTGTGACGCAGGCACCGCTGGTGAGGAACGCCAGCGCCGCCTGCGCATCCGGACCGGCGGTAGGATCGCGCAGGCCGTACAGATTCTCCTGGACAATGGTGTTGCCGACGAAATTGTCGACCGATTTGTTCCAGTAGGTCAGCGAGACGTAGCTCGCATCGGCGAAGTACCACTCCAGCGCCAGATCCAGGTTGTCCGATTCCAGCGGTTTCAGCTGCGGGTTCTGTGCGGTACCGCTGGCCCGCGAGGACGGGTCGATGAGGACCGAGCCGAACGGCTGCTGGGCGGTCGGGCCGGCATACAGGTTGCCGATCGGCGCGCGTGCGATGCTCTTGCCGAATGAGACACGCCCCTTCAGGTCCTCACGAAGATCGATGCTGAAATCCAGATTGGGCAGGATGTAGCTGTAGCTGTTCTTCTCGGTGAACGGCTGTTGTTCGTCGGACAACACCACGCGGAAGTCATTGTTGGATTGCCACTCGATGGCTTCCGGGATGGCGATGTTCGAGGTGGAGACAACATCGGTGGTTTCATAGCGCACACCCAGGCGGGTATTGGTACGCATGCCGCCCAGCTCGCCATCCAGCTCCACCTGGAAGTAGGCCGACTTCGTCTTCTCTTCCACCAGGTTATCGGCGGCGCGCTGCGGGCTCACGCCGAGATTGGCGCCATAGTTGTCCGCCGCCCACTGCGCAAGGCGACCGGCATCGCCGCGCCAGGCCGTGAAGCTGTTGGCATTGAAGTCGTTGAACAGCCCGACGATGTTGACCGGCTGCAGCAGGTCCATCAGCCCGTTGGCAACATCCCCGTCAACGTTGGCCACGCCCCAATCGCCCAGGGTGTTGTAATTCTCCGCTGCCTGGATGCGGTGGGTGGTCTGCTTGCTCGAGTCCACGCCAAACTGGAAGCGCCCCTTGTCGAAGCTCCACTCACCGTCGACACGCCCCTGCTTGATCTCGCTGATCTGTGTCTGCGAGTTGATGCGCAGCACCTGCGAACCGATCTCGCCCGGCGCGAAACCCGGATTGACCACGCCGTTGGTGTTGGCGATGGCATCGGCCGTGCTCGGGTACCAGACCTGGGTGCCCACCGGCAGGCCGCTGTTGAAGACCATTTCCTGCACCCATGACCCACCGCAATGCGGTCCGGCGGTGCAGTTGTTGGTGCCGGCGATGCTGCTGAAGATGGAGCCGCCACCAGTGAGCGGATCGTTCGGGCGGCTTTCGTTCTTCGAGTTGTGCGCATCGAAGCTGAGCTTGAAGCGGTCGGTCACATTCCAGACCGCGTTCAGGCCGAGCGAACCCAGCTTGTACTTCTGCATGCTGCGCTGCTGCTCAAGGCCGAAATCCTTGGTGCCGGCGATTTCACGGATGTAGATCGGCGTGGCAACCGCACCGCTGGTATCGAACTCGACGTCGGTGTAGTTGCTGTTCTGCAGCCACATGCCCTGCTCGCCACGATTTTCAGTGATCTCGTTGGTCGAATAGGTGTAATCCAGGGTCAAGGTCACCGCATCGGTCGGCGCGAACTGCAGCACGGCCTGGCCGTTGATGCGCTCACGCTCGAATTCGGAGAAGGCATAGCGCAGGTCGTTCGGCCGCGCATACAGCGCACCGATCGCCGGTGCATTGACCACCCTCGGGTTGCCCGGCATCGTGCCGGTCCACGGCTGCACGTTCCAGTAGTTGTCGGTGGCCTGCACCGAACCGCCCTTGCGTTTCTGGTAGCTGGCGCTCACGCCCACGCCGAAGGTCTTGTCGGGATTGGTGTAACTGAAGATGCCGGACAGTTCCGGCGTCAGGTCGTCGCCGAACGGCTGGCTGCGGTCGGAGACGGCCTTCGCCCCGGCACTGGCGACGATGCCCTCGTGGTCGAACGGCCGCGAGGTCAGGATGTTGATGGTGGCACCGATGCCACCGCTGGGGACATTGGCCTGGCTGGTCTTGTAGACCTCGATGCCATTGATGGCTTCAGCGGCCAGCTGGGCGAAGTTGAAGGCACGGGTGCCGCCGTCGACACCACCGATGGCGACCTGCCCCGACGCACCGAACGCATCGGCGCCGGGCATCTGCCGCCCGTTGAGCGTCACCATGTTGAACTGAGGGCCGAAACCACGTGCCGTTACCTGTGCGCCCTCACCGTCACGGCGCTCGATCGAGATGCCGGTGATGCGCTGCAGGGATTCGGCCAAGTTGGTATCGGGGAACTTGCCGATGTCCTCCGCACTGATCGCATCCACCACGCCGGCCGAATCACGCTTGATGTCCATGGCCTGGCTGAGGCTGTTGCGGATGCCGGTGACCTGCACGGTGTCCAGCTGTGTCGGGCTGGGCGGATTCTGCTGCCCGGCGACGGGTGCCGGCGTTGACGCCTCTTGTGCGAATGCGGGATTGATGACCAGGACGCCACCGACAAAGGTGAACATGGCCCTGGAAGTGAACTTCGCCAGCGTCCGGCTCATCGACGAGCCCTCCGGCCTGGGGTACGACGGAAAGTAGCAGCGCTCATGACTCTCCCCTCTGACATACGATCGAATGGATGTACCGCCCCTCCTGGGGGCACGTACGGGCGACGCCCGTCTTCCACACCGAACATCGCAGTGCGCTTTGCACCCACTGCGACTCAAACTCGCTTTCAGACTTGCCGGAACAGCCGCGCGGTAAAGGGGGGGCATCCGCTGGCCTTACACCGGCTCAGTGGTAGCGCTACCATCGCGTCACGGCGC
>NZ_JBFRFE010000483.1:0-3382 GCF_052114665.1 Stenotrophomonas sp. 2YAF22
GCCAGCACCCGTTGCAGCGCCTCTACCATCCGGTGGCGCGGCACACCTACGCGGTATCGCCGACGCGGCCGGTAGAGGCGCTGCAACGGGTGCTGGCCGACTACCGCTTCGGTGTTCCGTATGCGCACCAGCTGCGCTGTGCCGCCGCCATCGCCGTGCGCCTGCAGGACGATCTGGCGCACTGGGGCGACACGCCGGTACGCAGCATCGAACTGCTCGATACCGTGTTCTACCGCGAGCGTCGCGCCTATCTGGTCGGGCGCGTGTTCGGCGAGCACCGCTTCTCGCCGTGCGTGATCGCGCTGGTCAACGACGACCGGGGCCTGCGCGCCGATGCCGTGCTGACCCGGCGTCGCGATGTGGCCCATCTGTTCGGCGTGTCTCGCAGCTATTTCCAGGCCGACCTGGGCACGGTTGGCGATGCGGTGGTGTTCCTGCGCAGCCTGCTGCCGGGCAAGCCGATCGACGAGATCTATACCGTGCTCGGACGCGCCAAACAGGGCAAGACCGAGCGCTACCGGACGTTCTTCCGTCACTTCAATGAATACCCGAATGAGCGTCTGGCGCATGCCGAAGGCACGCCGGGCATGGTCATGGCGGTGTTCACCCTGCCCAGCTACCCGCTGGTGTTCAAGCTGATCCGCGATCGTTTCGCCTGGCCCAAGACGATGTCGCGGCAGCAGGTGGAGGAAAAGTACGCCCTGGTGTTCAACCTCGACCGCGTCGGTCGCCTGCTTGACGCACAGCCCTACCGGCACCTGCGTTTCCCGCGCGAACGCTTTGCCCCGGCGTTGCTGGAAGAGCTGCTGCAGCAGTGCGCGCAGAGCGTGCGCGTGGATGGCGACGAGGTGGAGATCGCGTTGTGCTACGTGCAGCGTCGCTTCCGGCCACTGAATCTCTATCTGCGCGAACAGGCTGGAGAGGCCGTGCGCGCAGCGGTACTCGACTACGCGCAGGCGATCACCGACATGGCGCGCAACAATATCTTTCCCGGTGACATGCTGCCGAAGAACTTCGGYGTGTCGCGTCACGGCCGTGCCGTGTTCTACGACTACGACGAGTTGTGCCTGGTCAGCGACTGCGTATTCCGGGCCTGGCCCAAGCCAAACTCCGCAGAGGAAGCGATGGCCGATGAGCCTTGGTTCCATGTCGGTCCGCGTGACGTCTTCCCCGAGCGGTTTGGGCCGTTCATGGGCTTGCCGGCGCAGGAACTGGCAGCGGTGCGCGAGCACTATCGCCATCTGTTCGATCCCGCCTGGTGGCAGGGACTGCAGGCGCGCTTTGCGGCGGGCGATTATCCGGACACGCCACCGTACTCGGCTGCGCAGCGGTTGGCGTGATTGGTCGCGCCGACGGCGAGGAACTCGGGTAATCTCGGTGCTTTCATCACCAAGGATCGGCAATGATGCGTTCTTCTCTTTTCCTGGCACTGGCCCTTGCGGTGTCTGGCGGTGGCGCCCTGATCGATACCGCCGATGCGCAGACCGCGCGCGAGGTACGCAGGCAGGCCGAGGCCAGCATGACCCTCAGCGGGGTCATCGACATCGGCCGCGAAGGCCAGGTTGAAGGGTTCCAGCTCGATCACCGCGAGAAGGTTGATGCTGGCGTAGCGGGGTTCGTCGACAAGGCGGTGCAGAGCTGGCGATTTGAGCCGACGCTGGTCGACGGCAAGCCGATGCCTGCCCGTACTACCGTCCACCTGCGTCTGATTGCCGGCAACATGGAGGGCAACAGCATGCAGGTACGGGTGGTTGATGCGCGCTTCGGCAAGCTCGGCGGATCCAGTGCGCCGAGCACCGATGACGTCACCGCAGCGAAGACGCGCGCACCGGTCTACCCACCACAGGCGGCATCGATCCGCGGGCAGGGCACTGTCATGCTTCTGGTCAAGGTGGGGCGTGATGGCAAGGTAGCTGACGTAATTGCCGAGCAGACCAACCTGACCGTGGTCGGTCCCGAGCGTACGATGAACCAGCTGCGCGACGTGCTTGCCAAGGCCAGTGTCAGGAGCGCCCGCGAATGGACCTTCAACCCGCCCACTACCGGCGAGGACAAGGACCGGGACTTCTGGACCGTGCGCGTGCCGGTCAATTATTTCTTCGACAAGCAGAGCGAGCGTTACGGCCGCTGGACCGCGTACATTCCCGGTCCGCGCCAGCAGGCGCCGTGGAAGACCGGTGAGGAAACCCAGATCGCCGGAACCGATCTGCTGCCCGAAGGCGGTGTGTACATGGTGGGTCGTGCGCAGGAAGGCCCGCGCCTGCTGACCCCGCTGGGATGATGCGTGATTGCGGGATGCACCGGGCCTGCCCCGGCGCATCCCGCTGGAATCGATGTGCTCAATCGGCGTGCGGGTACACCACCACCCGGTTGCGGCCCTGTTCCTTGGCCAGGTACAGGGCCTTGTCGGCCAAGCGCAGCGCCTGTTCCGGATCGGTATGGAAACTGGGGAAGTGGGCCACTCCCAGTGACACGGTGATGGTGCCCACCGGAGCGAACGGTTCGTCGGCGATGGCCTGGCGCAGGCGCTCGCCGGTCTGCCGGGCCGCTTCGATGCCAACGCCCGGCAGCAGCACCAGGAACTCCTCGCCACCGGCGCGGCACAGCACATCGGTCTCGCGCGAATGGCGGCGCATCTGTTCGGCGATATGCACGATGGCCGCATCGCCGACGTCGTGACCGTGGCTGTCGTTGATCGACTTGAAGCGGTCGATATCCAGCGTCAGGATCGCAAACGGCAGGCCCTGCGCCTGCAGCGCGTCGAGCGCCTGCTGCAGCCCGCGACGGTTGAGCAGGCCGGTCAGCGGATCGGTACGGCTGGCGCGGTTGAGCGTGCCGATGCGGTCCTGCAGCGCATTGAAGCTGTACAGCACGGCCTGTTTCAGCTGCGCCACTTCGAAGTACCAGGCGCGGATGCCATTGACGTGGCTGATCGCATTGCCGGTGTCTTCGCCGTCCTGCACGTTGCGCGCCAGCTGCCACAGCGGCAGCGAAATGCGGCGGGCGAACCACCAGGTGATCAGCAGCGACAACACGCCCAGCGGAATGGCATTCCAGATCACCGCCGACATCAGGCGTGACAGTGGCTGCAGCGTCGCCTCGGTCGGGCGCTGCGCGACGATGCCCCAGCCGGTTGCCGCCACGGGCGCGTAACCGGCCAGCATCGCCACCTGGTGGTTGTTGCGCACCTGCTGCGCACCGCGCTGGCCGCGCATCACTTCCCTCACCGCCGGGTTGTTCAATGCGTAGGTGCCCACTTCCTTGGGGTTGTTGTGATAGATCAGACGGCCATGGCGGTCCACCACGTACAGGTAGGAACCATCGCGGTAATAGTGCGTACCCAGCAGCGTATTGAGTGCACTGCGCTGGCGCAGGTACAGGG
>NZ_JBFRFE010000484.1:0-3374 GCF_052114665.1 Stenotrophomonas sp. 2YAF22
GCCATCCTCCTTGCCGACGGTACGGTATTCCACGTCATAGGTCTTGCGTTGCTCGGGATCGCAGGCGGCGGCGAACGCGGCCAGGGTTGCCGCGCGRTCGTCCGGGTGCAGTCCGGCACGGAAGTCGTCCATGGTCACCGGCGCACCGGCGGAGATGCCGAACATGGCCTTGGTGCGCGCCGGCCAGATCAGCACGTCCTGCACCATGTCCACGTCCCAGAACCCTTGCTCGCCTGCTTCGGTGGCCAGCCGCAGGCGCTCTTCGCTGTCGGCCAGCGCCGCTTCGGCGGCCTTCCGACCGGAGAGATCCAGCATGGCCCCGATCATCCGCAGCGGGGTGCCATCGGCGTCGCGCAGGACCGTTCCGCGATCCAGCACCGACGCATAACTGCCATCCGCGCGCTGGAAACGGTACTCGTCCGTCCAGCCGCTGCCGTTCCCGTCTATCACGGCGTGGATGCCGTGATCGATGCGCGCGCGGTCATCGGGGTGGATGTGCTGCAGCCACCATTGCGCGGTCGTGTTCTTCTCCGTGTGGCCGAACAGGCTGGCCAGCGCTTCGTTCCAGATCACCTGGCCATCGGCGATGCGCCAATCCCAGATGGCATCGTTGGTGGCCTGTGCGGCCAGCCGGTAGCGTTCTTCGATATCACGACGCTCGGCTTCGGCGGCCTTGCGGTCGGTGATGTCCAGCGACGTACCGACCAGGCCGATCACGGCGCCATCGGCGTCGCGCAGCGGCGATTTGGTCGACAGCCACCAGGCCCGGCGACCATCGGGGAAGCTCACTTCCTCCTCCAGCTGCTCACTGTTGCCGCTGGACATGATGCGCTCGTCGGTCGCCATCACCGACGCCGCCTGCGCGGGGTCGCCCAACAGCTCGGCATCGGTGCGCCCGATATATTCCCCCGGCGGCAGGCCGATCAGCTCGGTGGTGCCATGGTTGCCGATCAGCAGCCGGCCTTGCCGGTCCTTGGCATACATCACGCCCGGTGCCGCCTCCACGAACGAGCGCAGCAGCGCCTGCGCCTGGTCGCGCTCGGCCTCGACGCGCAGGCGCTCATCGATGTCGATCAGCACGCCCGGGAAACCCAGCGCGCGGCCCTGGGTATCCAGATCGACCCTGCCGATGCTTTCCAGCCAGTGGTAGCTGCCATCGGTGGCGCGCGCGCGGTACTGGTGGGCAAAGCGCCCGCCCGTCTGCACGGTCTGCTCAATCGCCGCCGACAGCGCGGGCAGGTCCTCGGGATGCACGGCGCCCAGTACGTCCTGCAGGTGCAGTTTCCGCTGCGCCATTGCCGGGTCCAGGCCGAAGGCGCGGGCCAGGGCTTCATCGACCGTGAGCTGGTCGCCCTGGACGTCCCAGAACCAGGTGCCGACGATGGCCCCGGCGGCCAGTGCCATGTTGACGCTGTCGGTGGCCCGGCTGTCGCGGGTGGCAAATGAGGGCAGGGACGTCACGTTGATCTCGAGCGGGAGGAGGGGTGCTGCGCCAGCGTGGCGGGATCAGCACGGGCGAAGGGGCGCAAGTCTAGGCAGCGCCGCGTCACGGCTGCGTGGTGCCGGTGCCCGACGGGGAGCAGGCTACACTGCGGCTCCCATCCCGGCAGGGAACATCGATGTCCGCAGCAGAAGCCGGCGAGGCCTTTCGCCAGAGAGCGCTGCATGAGTGTGCCGCGATCGCTGCGGCGTTGTCGTCGGCATCCGACCCGCACCCGGCCATCCATTCCGCGCGCAAGGCCATCCGCCGATTGCGGTCCCTGTTGGCGCTGCTGGAGCACGCAGCGCTGGACGTCGAGGCTGCCGACCTGGGATTGAAGCGCCTGGGTGATGGCCTGTCCCGCCTCCGTGATGCGCATGTGGTGGTCGAGGTCGCCCGGCAACTGCAGGAGCGGGTTGCCGATCCGCGATGGAACGGCGTCATCCGGATGCTGGTCCTGCGTCGTGAGGGGCTGCTGCAGGCGACCCYGCAGCGTGACCCGGGGTTTGCACGCCGCCTGCGTGTCCTGGCAGCGGTGCAGCAGCAGTTGGCGGTCCAACCCTGGCATCAGCTGCGGCGTGGCCCGCTGCGCCAGAATCTTGAGCGTAGCTGGCGCCGCGTGGACAAGGCTGCCGCACGGGCGAAACGCGACGGCGGTGCCGCGGCGGTCCACCGCTGGCGCCGACGCGTGCGCAGGCTGCGCATGCAACTGGATATCGCCTGCGACCTGCAGCTGCACGTGCCGCACAGCAGGCCGCTGCACGCCTCGGGGCATCGTTACAAGGCGCTGCATCGGCTCAGCGACGAGCTTGGCCGGCAGCAGGACCTGCGGCTGCTGCGCAACCTGGTGCGGGCGATGCCTGCCAGTGACGGCAAGCGCTCAGTGATGCAGCAGATCAACGGAGAGGTGGCGCCGGACTGAATCGAGGGGCGTCGGGACGTACGGCCACCTGACGTCCCGGTTTGCTTCGGAGGCTGGGATGGCCCCAGCCCCCGAAGCGCTGGCGGAGCGTTCAATCGTCTCCGCTGCTCACCCGCGCCACCCGCTTTCGATACTCATACACGTTGTCGCCGCGGATCCGCTTTTCCTGCGTGCCCGAGATCGAATCGACCCGGCGATCCGAGCCGGTCACCGGCTTGGCATCGATCTCGGTCTCGTGTTCGAACGAATGCGATTTGTCGGTGTTCCGGTAGAAGCGGTACAGCGCCCAGTACAGCGCAGTTGCGCCGGCCGGGCCTGCGGCCAACAACCAAAGACCACTGTCATCACTCATGTGCTGGCCACCAGGAAGGCAATTGCGAGGGCTTCGATGATCGTACCTGCGGTCAGCGCCGCCAGCAGCATCTTCCACTGCTGCACGGGCACGCTGCCCATGGTTTCACTGGTCCGGCCGTTCACCGCGATGTAGTGCAGCATGCCGCCGTTCTTGCCGGGCTGGTGGTACGAATACAGCCACACCGGCAGGTACATGGCTACCCAGCGGGTGCCGTGCACTTCCAGTTGCTCCTGTTCCCAGCGCACGCCACGGTCGTAACGGCGCACCGTTCCTTCCACCTGCGCGCGGGCGATCGACAGCAGCTGGTCTTCCAGCCGCGGCTGCAGCTTCTCGACGTCCAGGTTGCGCTTTTCCGAAGTGAACCCGGCCAGGTACGAGGCGTTCCACTTCACCGCGTTCTTGGTGTCGAACGGCAGAATCGTGTTGATGATGTTGTTGGTGTTGGCGCGCGTGTCCAGGTTGCCGCGCTCGGCAGAGGATTCCAGCGGCAGGTCGTCCACGGTGAAATCGACTTGGCGTTCCACCTGGTAGATATCCGCGTCGTAGTAGGTCTGCTTGTTCTTCTCGCTGCCACGGGTGTACTCGCGGGTCTTGATCTCACCCTTGCCAGCCACCGC
>NZ_JBFRFE010000485.1:0-3366 GCF_052114665.1 Stenotrophomonas sp. 2YAF22
GGTCAACTACACCCGGCTGGATGACCCGCAGGAGCTGATTGTCGCTTGCCAGGGCAGGCCGATCAGCGAGGACGATGAAGTGCGCGTGGTCGACGACCACGACCAGCCCGTTGCCGAAGGCGAGGTCGGGCATCTGCTCACGCGCGGTCCGTACACTATCCGCAGTTACCACAATGACGCGGCGGCCAACGCGCGCTCGTTCACCGACGACGGCTTCTACCGCACCGGCGACCGCGTGCAGCAGCTGCCCGGCGGCTATCTGGTGGTGCAGGGCCGTGCCGGCGACCACATCAACCGGGCGGGCGAGAAGATCTCCGCCGAGGAGATCGAAGACCATCTGCTGGCCCATCCCGGCGTATTCGACGCCGCCGTGGTCTCCATTCCTGACGACTACCTGGGCGAGCGCAGCTGTGCCTTCGTGATCCAGCAGGGCGAGGCGATCAAGGCGCCGGCGCTGAAGGCGTGGATGCGCGGGCGTGGCCTGGCCGCGTTCAAGGTGCCCGATCAGATTGTTTTCGTGGACAGTTTCGACACCACGGCGGTTGGCAAGATCAGTCGCCGCGAACTGCGCGCGCAGCTGCGCGCGCGTCATCTGCAACAGACAGGAGGAACGCGCTGATGGCGCTGCCCCGCATTACCCCGTATTCCCTGCCGACCGCTGCGGAACTGCCGCAGGCGCGAGGCGCCTGGCGCCCCCAGCGTGATCGTGTTGCCTTGCTGGTACACGACATGCAGCGCTATTTCCTCGCCGCATTCGACGCCGGCAACGCGCCGCTGCAGCCGGCGGTGGACAACATCGCGCGCCTGCTGGGACATTGCCGTACGCACGGCATTCCGGTGTTCTACACCGCCCAGCACGGCGACCAGGACCGCCGCGACCGCGGCCTGCAGGCAGACCTGTGGGGCCCGGGCATGGGCCGGCGTGCCGACCACGAGCCGATCATCGACGCACTCGCGCCGCAGCCGGGCGAGCATGTGCTGGTCAAGCACCGCTACAGCGCGTTCCAGCGCAGCAATCTGGAAACGCTGATGCGCGTGCGCGGCCGCGACCAGTTGCTGATCACCGGCGTCTACGCGCACATCGGATGCACCGCGACGGCGGTGGAGGCGTTCCAGCGTGACATCGAGACGTTCATCGCTGCCGATGCCGTGGCCGATTTCTCGCGTGCCGACCATGACCAGGCGCTGCACTGGATCGCCCGCACGTGCGGCGTACCGATGACCACCGACCAGCTGCTGGAGGCAATGTGATGAACGCGACGACCGAAACCTTGACCCTGGAGCGCATGCGCGCCGACGTCGCCCGCGTGCTGGACTGCCACGCGGCGGACATCGGCGATGATGACAACCTGATCGATCTGGATCTGGATTCGATGCGCATGCTGGGGCTGGTGCTGGCCTGGGGCAACACCGGGCTGCCACTGGAGTTCGCGCAGCTGGCTGAGCACACCACGCTGCGCCAGTGGTGGGCGGTGGTGCAGCAGCTGCAGGCCGCGCAGACGGCATGAGCGGATCGCCGCTGCCGCTGACCGAGGCGCAGGCAGGGCTGTGGTTTGCCCAGCGGCTGGCACCGCAGAATCCTGCATTCAATACCGCGCACGCGGTGTGGATCGAGGGTTCGCTGGATGTGCCGGCGTTCACCGCTGCCGCCAACCAGGCCGCCGTCGAGGCCGAGGCGCTGGCGTTGCGTTTCGCCGAGGCCGAGGACGGCCAGCCCGTGCAGTGGCACGAGCCCGCGCGGGTGCCATTGCTGCAGCTGCGCGATGTCGCCGCGGCCGATGATCCGCAGCAGACGGCGCGTACGGCGATGCTGGCTGACCGCTGCAGCGCGGTCGACCCGACCCGCGACCGGCTGAGCCAGCAGGTGCTGTTCGACCTGGGTGGCCAGCGCTGGGCCTGGTACCTGCGCGTGCATCACCTGGCCACCGATGGCTATGGCATGGCGCTGTTCACTGACCGCGTCTGCGCCCTGTATGCGGGCCGCACCGGTAGTGCGCTGCCAGGGTTGGCGGGCGTGCTGGCCGATGATGCCAGCTACCGCAGTGATGCGCGCCGCGACGTCGACCGGCAGTGGTGGTTGCAGGCGCTGCAGGGCGCCCCGGCCTCCACCGGCCTGGCCGGCACCGCCGCGGCCAGTGACGATGCACTGCGCTGGGTGCAGCCGGTGGACCCCGCCTTGCGCGAGCGCCTGCTGCAGGTCTCGGCATCGTGGCTGCAGCCGTGGCCGGATGTGCTTGCCGCGTTGGCCGCCGAGTATGTGCGTCGCATGAGCGCGTCCGAGGAAGTCGTGCTCGGGGTGCCGTACATGGCGCGGCTTGGCAATGCGGCGGCGCGGGTGCCGGCGATGGTGATGAACGTGCTGCCGCTGCGGGTAGCGGGCGGCGAGGGCGGCGTCGAGGAATTCTGCCGGCGCATCGGGCGCCAGCTCAGCCAGAGCCGCAAGCATGGGCGCTACCGTGGCGAACAGCTGCGTCGTGACCTCGGCCTGGTCGGTGCACAGCACCGTCTGCATGGGCCGTTGATCAACGTACAGCCGTTCTACAAGCCGCTGGCGCTGCCGGGTGTGCAGGCCTCACTGGAAGTGCTGAGCACCGGCCCGGTTGACGACCTGACACTGGGCTTCCGTGGCGATGGACAGACCCTGCTGGATCTGGAGGTTGAAGCAAACCCGGCCCTTTATGGGCTGGATGACATGAAGGCGCATGCCCGGCGGCTGCTGCATTTCGTGTCGGCCGCGCTGCTGGCCGAAGACATCGCGACGGTGCCGCTGGCCACGCCGGAAGAATCGAAGCAGGTCGTGCATGGTTTCAATGCCACCACGCATGCGCTGCCTGACACGACCCTGGTCGAACTGCTGCAGCAGGGCATGGACCGCGATCCGTCGGCAGCGGCGCTGGTGTTCGGCGATACGACGCTGGACCATGCTGCGCTGGAGGCGCGCAGCTTCGCCCTGGCCGCGCAGCTGCGCTCGCTGGGCGTGGGCCCGGGCACGGTCGTTGCCGTAGCGCTGCCGCGTTCGCTGGAACTGGTGATTGCGTTGCTGGCGGTGCTGCGTGCAGGCGGCGCGTACCTGCCACTGGACCTTGCCCATCCCGCGGAGCGCCTGGCGCGGATTCTGGCGTCGGCGCAGCCGGTCTGCGTATTGGCAGAGGCCCGCGTGCAATCCCGTCTTTCAGATGTGCCGGTGCTGCCGCCGGAGCAGTGGACCGACGTGAGCTTTGCCGCACCCTGGCCGGGCCCGATGGGCGACGATGCGGCCTATGTGATCTATACCTCCGGTTCGACCGGCGAGCCCAAGGGCGTGGTGATCGAACACCGCGCCATCGTCAATCGCCTGCTGTGGATGCGCGAGCACTATGGCATGGG
>NZ_JBFRFE010000486.1:0-3354 GCF_052114665.1 Stenotrophomonas sp. 2YAF22
CGCACAGCGCCATGAATTCGGGCATGCGCGCTTCCAGCTGGTCGGCGGCGTGCTCGAGGATGGCGGCGCGGCTGGCGGCCGGGGTGCGGTTCCAGGCCGGCTGTGCAGTCACGGCATTGGCCAGCGCCTTCTGCACGGTGGCGGCATCGGCGGCCTGCCACTGGCCGACCACTTCACGGGTGTCGGCCGGGTTGGTCACCTGCAGCGATGCGCCGGTCGGGTTCGCGCCCGGCACCAGCGGCGCGGCCTGCCAGGGCTTCACTGCAGCGTTGAGCTGCTCGGCCAGGGCGCGCAGTTCGTTGTCGTTGGCGAGATTGGCGCCCATGGAGTTCTTCCTGTCGTGGTTCTGGCTGCGCAGCAGGTCAACCGGCAGCGGGATCTTGGGATGCGGAATCGATTCGAACGAGGACACCATCTCGACCGGGTCGCGGACCAGGTCGGCGATCGGCACGCGCTCGTCGGTGATGCGGTTGACGAAGCTGGAGTTGGCGCCGTTTTCCAGCAGGCGACGCACCAGATACGGCAGCAGGTCTTCATGCGAGCCGACCGGCGCGTACACGCGGCAGGGCAGGCCGAGGCGGTCGGCCGGCACTACTTCGGCGTACAGGTCGTCGCCCATGCCGTGCAGCTTCTGGTGCTCGTACACGCCGCCGTTGGCGATGCTGCGCACTGCGGCGATGGTGTGCGCGTTGTGCGTGGCGAACATCGGGTAGATCGCGTCAGCATGGGTGAACAGGCGCTTGGCACACGCCAGGTAGGACACGTCGGTGTTCTGCTTGCGGGTGAACACCGGGTAGCCGGCATAGCCTTCGATCTGCGCGCGCTTGATCTCGGCGTCCCAGTAGGCACCCTTGACCAGACGTACCTGCAGGCGACGACCGGCGCGGCGCGCCATGTCGGCCAGGTGGTCGATCGTGTACGGCGTACGCTTCTGGTAAGCCTGCACCACCACGCCGAAGCCATCCCAGCCGGCCAGCGAGGCATCGCCGAACACCTGCTCGATGATGTCCAGCGACAGTTCCAGGCGATCGGACTCTTCGGCGTCGACGGTGCAGCCGATGCCGTAGCTCTTGGCCAGCTGCGCCAGTTCCAGCACGCCGGGCACCAGGTCCTTCAGCACGCGCGCGCGCTTGGCGTGCTCGTAGCGCGGGTACAGCGCCGACAGCTTGATCGAGATGCCCGGTGCGTTGTTGACGTCGCCATCGGCACGGCCACCACGCGACTTGTGGTCACCACCGATGGCGTGGATCGCACGACGGTAGTCTTCCAGGTAACGCAGGGCGTCCTTCATGGTCAGCGCGCCTTCGCCGAGCATGTCGAACGAGTAGCGGTAGCTGGCGCTGTCGCCCTTGTGCGAGCGTGCCAGCGCTTCGCCGATGGTGCGGCCCATGACGAACTGGTGGCCCATGATCTTCATCGCCTGGCGCACGGCCAGGCGTACCACCGGCTCACCGACGCGGCCGACCAGGCGCTTGAACGCGCTGGGCGCATCGGCGCGGGTGGCGTCGTTCATCTGCACCAGCTTGCCGGTCAGCATCAGGCCCCAGGTGGAGGCGTTGACCAGCACCGAATCGCTGCCGCCCAGGTGTTTTTCCCAGTCGGCATCGGCCAGCTTGTCGCGGATCAGCTTGTCGGCGGTCTCCTGGTCCGGAATGCGCAGCAGCGCTTCGGCCACGCACATCAGCAGCACGCCTTCCTCGCTGCCCAGGTCGTACTGGCGCATGAAGGCTTCGATCGCGCCCTGGTCCTTGGCGCGCACACGCACGCGGGCGACCAGGTCGGCGGCCAGCGCCTGCACCCGGGCCTGCTCGTCGGCCGGCAGGCGTGCCTGCGCCAGCAGTTCGCGCACATGGCTGGCCTCGTCTTTCAGCCAACCATCGGTGATGGCCTGGCGGAACGGGTTGGGGGACGCCGGCAGTTCCGGCGACAGCAGCGCCGAGTGACGCGGGGCGTCGCTGGCGGCAATGGGAGAGGAGGGTGCGTTCATGCCGGTCCGGCCAGTGGAAAACTTGGCGATTTTAATCATTTTTTCGACTTCAGGAAGGCCCGCGCAGCCACCTTCATGAATGCTGATAGCCCCTAGCGGTGGTGGATTCAGCGTGTTCAGCAAAGTCGGTACGTTTTGTGCCGAATTCGTCATTCGTGCCGCTGGACCCATGCTGTATTGCAGCATCGGAAAAAGTGTGAATGCACCCTTGCTACCGGCGAGAGGGCAGGGCTACCATCGAGACGTTTCCCGCGGCAGGAACGCGGTTGCGACATGATCGAGGTGCTTACAGCTCCGGATGGGTCAGGTACGCAGCTGCGACTGCGTCCCCCACGGGCGCTCGATGCCCGGCAGTTCGTCCTGTTGTTTGCTGTGTTGTCGGGAGTGATGTGGCTGGTGTCCGCCTTCGGGTGGGTGGCCGGCAATGCATTCGCCCCCCTGTTCGCGCTGCTGTACAGCCTGTTGCTGGCAGCTGCGTTGCGCGCGTTGTGGCGCAGTGGTGAACGGCAGGAGGAAATCCGGGTAGTGCCGGCGTGCGTGGAGGTCATCCCCGTGCCCGGTGGATCGCCGGTGTTCCGGGCTCATCCGCACTGGGTGCGCCTGCTCACCGACGACCAGAGGGTCCGGCTGGCATCCAGCGGCCGGCAGGTGGAGGTGGGGAGTTTCCTCGCGCCGGCCGAACGTCAAACGCTTGTTGAAACGCTTGAAGATTTGCTCGCCGCCAGCGATGGCGGCAACCGACGACGCTAAGGGTCTAGGCAATGAAGCAAAGCAGAGGGTGGGGCACGAAGTGCGTTGCAATGGCCGCCGCGATGGGGGCCCTGCTGTCGATGCCGGGGACGGCGCTGGCCCAGGCGGCCGATCCAAAACCGTGGCAGTTGAACATGGGCAAGGGGGTGACCCAGACCTCGCGCCTGGCCTGGGAATCGAACAACCTTTCGCTGATCGTCTGTACGGTGATCGGCGTGATCGTGTTCGGCGCGATGGCCTACGCGATGTTCAAGTTCCGCAAGTCCAAGGGCGCGGTCGCTGCCACCTTCAGCCACAACACCAAGGCCGAAGTCATCTGGACGGTGATCCCGGTGATCATCCTGGTGGTGATGGCGTGGCCGGCCACGGCCAACCTGATCAAGATGTACGACACCCGCGATGCCGAGATGACGGTCAAGGTCACCGGCTACCAGTGGATGTGGAAGTACGAGTACCTGGGCGAGAACGTGACCTTCACCAGCCGCCTGGACCGCGAGTCCGACCGCATGCGGCAGAGTGGCAAGGTACCGACCCGCGAGAGCCATCCGCACTACCTGCTGGATGTCGACAACCGGCTGGTGCTGCCGGTGGACACCAAGGTGCGCTTCGTCATCACC
>NZ_JBFRFE010000487.1:0-3341 GCF_052114665.1 Stenotrophomonas sp. 2YAF22
CCTTGCCGTAGAACTGCTGCATGGAACCGACCATGGTGCCGTGCTCGGCCGGCTTGCCGCCGGTAGCGGCCACCGAGCTGCTCAGCGAGGACACGATGCGGCCCTTCACGCCGGCGATGCGGACGAACAATGCCGACAGCTCGGCATCCTTCACCTTGGTTGCGGCTTCCTCGTAGAAGGACTTGCCATCACGTGCGATCTCGATCAGGTCGTTGAGGCGATGCTCGATGGTGGACTGGGTGCTCATGTGTAGTCTCCTCTGGGGGAAAAAGGGCAACAGTGGAATCCGTTGCCTGCGAGCCCAGACTGGCCGACCGGGTGTGGTTCGCGGGTGAGCATCGATTGATGCGGTGATCATGCTGCCCAACGGCGCCCCACCCACTCACGCGGGCGACGCGGCGTCTTCACCGCATCTGAATCCTGGCAATGACCTGCACGGTCATCCGCACCGCATGTCTAGTCCACCGCTACCCGCACCACATGGCTGATGCCCCGATGGAACATCTTCGCGTACGGACAGACCCGCTCGGTGTTGCGCACCAGTTCGGCTGCACGTATCGGGTCCATGCCAGGCAGGCACACCACGATCTCGGCAGACAGCAGGTACAGGCCGTCCACGGGATCGCGCGCGAACGTCACCGCTACGTCGATGCTCGGCTCGACCAGTTCCATTCCCGCACGCGCAGCCACCAGCACCATCGCACCGTGGAAGCAGCCGGCGTAGCCCGCCGCCAGCAACTGCTCGGGATTGGTACCGCCACCGGGTCCACCCAGCTCAGCAGGCAACCGCAGGTCCACTGACAGCGCACCATCATCGGACCGCACCACGCCCGACGCGCGGCCATGCTGTGCCACGCCACCACTGACCCGCACCCGTCCGGTATACAGCGGGCGCACCTCATCACCGTGGTACTTGTCGAGCACACTGTGCGGAGGCGGTTTCAGCCCGGTCATCGCCGGTTCCTGCTGTCAGCGTCCACCGCCGATCAGGCCGGCTGGCCCTGTGCCAGCCCGGACTGCTGCAACCAGCGCTCGAAGCCGATCGTGCCGAGCCATGCCTGGCCCACCGGCACCAGCGTGTCCTGCTGCAGCTGCGCACCGAAGTAGCGCGCCTGGGCATCGCCAACCACTTCACGCGCGTCACCGGTTGCCTGCAGGAAGCGCTGCGCCAGCACCGCCATCGATTCGCGTTCCGGGCCGGCGATCTCCACCACGCCATTGGCTGGTGCCTGCTGCGCGATGCGCGCAACCGCATCGGCCACATCCTCGGCGGCGATCGGCTGCACTGCGGCGGTCGGCAGCTGCAGGGTCTGGCCGTCACCGGCTGCCTGGATGATGCCCGGCAGGAACTCGAAGAACTGCGTCGAGTGGATGATCGTGTACGCCAGGCCCGAATCGCGGATCAGGCGTTCCTGGGCGATCTTGCCGCGGAAATAGCCGCTGGCCGCCAACTTGTCGGTACCCACCACCGACAGCGCGAGATGATGACGTACGCCTGCCTGCGCCGCGGCCGCCAGGATGTTGTGGCCGGCAGTCACGAAGAACGACAGCACCGCCGCATCTTCGAACGAGGGCGAGTTGGCCAGGTCGACCACTACCTCGGTGCCTGCCATCGCAGCGGCCAGGCCCTCGCCGCTCAGCACATCGATACCGGTGGAGGGTGCAGCGACGACGACCTCATTGCCGGCCGCATGCAGGCGATCGACCACCTTGCTGCCGATGCGGCCGGTGCCACCGATGACGAGGATCTTCATGACAGGTCTCCTGGAAGGTGGAAGGTGCGGATGTGGCTGCATGCTAGGAACGCATTGGCCGGCGCAGTAGATCCGCAGCGGGCCACGCACTGTTGCCGCATCGGCACCAATGCGGTCATGCCCATGCCGGGGCCGAATCGCGCTGCACTGCCGCCTGCTGCCGCGCTTCCCAGTGCGAGAACACATCCAGATCCAGCGCGCGTATGCGCTGGGTGCTGAAATCGATGAACGCGCGGATCCGCTTGGGCAGCTGGCGTCGGCTGAGATAGCACAGGTAGTGGCCACGATCGTGAGGCGCGTAGCAGTCCAGGCAGGTCACTACAGCGCCTGAGCGCAGCGCATCACTTACCTGGTAGCTGGGCAACTGGGCGACCCCAAGCCCGTCGATCACGGCCTGCAGGACAAGATCGGCGTCATTGAACACCACCTCCGCCGGCGGCTGCAGATTCACATCCTGGCCRTCCACACGGAAGTCCCAGCGCTGCAGGCGCCCACCAGGCAGGCGTCGACCGATGCAGGCATGGCTGGACAACGCTTCGATGGTGTCTGCCAGGCCATGTGCCTGCACATACGCGGGCGACGCACAGACCACCAGCTGCATCGGCACCAGCTGCTTGGCGATCACCTGGCTGTCTTCCAGCACGCCATCGCGGAACGCTACATCGATGCGATCGGCGGCCAGGTCCGGTGCCTGCTCGTCCAGCAGCAGCTCCACAGAGACCTGTGGATACTCCGCGCGGAACGCAGACAGCAGCGGCGCGATCACCCGGCGTCCGAAGCCATGGGTCGCACTGATCCGCAGATGCCCGCGCGGCGGTCCTTCGCGCAGGTCGCGCATTTCATCCAGCGCCTGCAGGATGCTGGCAACGCCCGGGCTGCAGCCCTCCAGGAACAGCTCGCCTTCGCGGGTGAGTGTTGTCGAGCGCGTGGTGCGCAGGAACAGGCGCACGCCCAGTTGTCCCTCCAGCTTCTGCACGCTGCGGCTGACGGCCGAACGACCGATGCCGAGGCGATCACCGGCGCGGGCGAAGCTGCCCTCGGCGGCTACCGCGATGAATGCCAGAACCCCGGCATAGCTGGCGGAGAAGGACGCAGTGAGGGAATCGCGGCCGTCGCTGGCCAGACAGGACTGCGGCATGACATTCATGGTGTTCCAGGCTCCTGGAAGTCGCGTCGGGCAAGCAGGTGGGCGCGTGCATGGGCCAGTCGCTGGCGGCATGCCGGCAGCTCCAGCCCCAGCAGTGGCGCGATGTCCTCAAAGCCCGCGCCCAGCACGTCATGCAGCAACAGCACGGCCCGCATGTCCGGTGGCAGTTCGTGCAATGCGGCAAGGAAGGCCTGCCAGACCCGCTCACTGGCGGGGCAGGCTGCTGCGCGGTTCGGGGCGGATGAGGTGTCCATGCCCGGCAGACGGGCGAGCATCCGCCGCTGTGACAGACCATTGGTGTTTTTCGCTCAACACCGTGCAGCCCTGCCCTCGCCTACCGCCCCGCGTGCAGCGGGCCTAGCCTCGCTGCGTCCCTCAACTCCCATCGGAACACCGTCATGAGCCAACGCCTGGACTACGCCGCACAGTCGCCCGAACTC
>NZ_JBFRFE010000488.1:0-3340 GCF_052114665.1 Stenotrophomonas sp. 2YAF22
GGCTGTGAGCGACAAGGCAACCGACATCGCGAATCTGCTCGCCCCGACCGTTGTGTCGCTGGGCCTGGAGCTGCTGGGCGTTGAGTATCTGCCGGCCCCCGGCGGTGCGACCCTTCGCCTTTACATCGACGTGCCGCTGGCGGAACAGCCGGAGCGCATCATCAATGTGGACGACTGTGAGCGGGTAAGCCGCGAAGTGTCCGCACAGATGGACGTCGAAGACCCGATCAGCGGCAATTACACGCTGGAAGTGTCTTCGCCGGGCGTGGATCGCCCGCTGTTCAACCTGGAGCAGTTCGGTCGTCACCTCGGCGAATCGGCCAAGGTCACCCTGAAGCTGCCGCAGGAAAACCGCCGTCGCCTGCAGGGTCGCATCGAAGCGATCGACGAGGCGCAGGGCAGCATCACCTTCATCGTCGACAACGCCGCACTGGTGGTGTCGGCCGACAACATCGACAAGGCGCGGATCATGCCTGACTGGGTGGCGCTGGGGCTGGCCCCGAGCAAGCCGACCGGTCCGGCGCCGAAGCGTCCGAAGCCGAACAAGAATTCTTCTTCCAACGAGCCGGCGGCAAAGAAGCCGCGCGCGGAGTGAGCCAATGAGCAAGGAACTGTTGCTGGTAGTGGACGCGGTCGCCAACGAGAAGGGCGTGCCGCGTGAAGTGATCTTCGATGCCATCGAGGCCGCCCTGGCCTCGGCAGCGAAGAAGCGCTATCCCGACGAGGAAGTGCTGACCCGCGTGGTCATCGACCACAAGGACGGCAACTACGAAACCTACCGCCGCTGGGAAGTGGTGGCCGATGACGTAGTGATGGAATCGCCGGATCGCCAGATCCGCCTGATGGACGCCATCGACGAAGCCGAAGGCGTGGACGTCGGCGATTACATCGAAGAGCAGATCGAGAACCCCGACTTCGGTCGCATCGCCGCCCAGGCCGCCAAGCAGGTGATCGTGCAGCGCGTGCGCGAAGCCGAGCGCCAGCAGGTTGTCGATGCGTGGGCCGACCGTGTGGGCGAGCTGATCACTGGTGTGGTCAAGCGCGCCGAGCGCGGCAACATCTATGTCGACCTTGGCGGCAACGCCGAAGGTTTCATTCCGAAGGACAAGGGCATTCCGCGTGATGTCCTGCGTGCCGGCGACCGCGTCCGCGGTTACCTGGCCGAAGTGCGTTCGGAGCCGCGTGGCCCGCAGCTGTTCATCAGCCGCGCCGCGCCGGAATTCATGATCGAGCTGTTCAAGCTGGAAGTGCCGGAAGTTGGCCAGGGCCTGGTGGAAATCAAGGCCTGTGCCCGCGATCCGGGCGACCGCGCCAAGATCGCCGTACTCGCCCACGATGCCCGCACCGATCCSATCGGCGCCTGCATCGGCATGCGTGGTTCGCGCGTGCAGGCCGTGTCCAACGAGCTCAATGGCGAGCGCGTGGACATCGTCCTGTGGAACGAGAACCCGGCCAACTTCGTCATCAACGCGATGGCACCGGCCGAGGTGCAGTCGATCATCGTCGATGAAGACAAGCATTCGATGGACCTGGCCGTTGCTGAAGACCGTCTGGCCCAGGCAATCGGCAAGGGCGGCCAGAACGTGCGCCTGGCCAGCCGCCTGACCGGTTGGCAGCTGAACGTGATGACCCAGGACCAGGTGACCGCCAAGTCGGAGGCCGAGCAGGCTTCTGCCCGCCAGCTGTTCATGGACAAGCTGGAAGTGGACGAGGAAATCGCTGGCATCCTGGTCAGCGAAGGCTTCGGCACGGTCGAGGAAATCGCATATGTACCGGTCGGCGAACTGCTGGCCGTGGAAGGTTTCGACGAAGACATCGTCGAAGAGCTGCGCGCACGTGCCCGCGATGCGCTGCTCAATGAGGCCCTGGCAGTCGAGGAAGGCCTGGAGGACGGCCAGCCGGCGCAGGACCTGCTGTCCCTGAAGGGCATGGACGAAGCCACCGCATATGCGTTGGCCGGCCACGGCGTGCGTACCAGCGAGGACTTGTCCGACCTGGCCGCCGACGAGGTCATGGACTTCGGCATCGAAGGGCTGGACCAGGAGCGCGCCGCGGCGCTGATCCTGGCCGCGCGTGCCGAGGAAATCGCCCGACTGGAACGCGGCGAATGAGCCGGCAATGAACAGGGCCCTGAGCCGATCAGGGCGTAGAATCCGCGCCACCTCCAGATGCGGGGGGGCGCCCACAAGATCATAGGATCCGAATGTCGCAGCAAACCACCATCCGCAAGCTTGCTGAACTGGTCAATACACCGGTCGAAAAACTGCTGGAACAGCTGGCTGGTGCCGGCATGAAGTTCAGCGGTCCCGACCAGGTCGTGACCAGCTCCGAGAAAGTGAAGCTCCTGGGCTTCCTACGTCGCTCGCATGGCAAGCCCGAGCAGGCCCCGGAAGAGACTGATCAGTCTGCCAAGAAGATCACGCTCAACCGTCGCAAGCAGCAGGAAGTGACGGTCAATTCCGGTCGCAGCAAGACAACCGTGAACGTGGAAGTGCGCCAGAAGCGCACCTACGTCAAGGCCGATGGTGGTCGCGCGATGACCCCGGACGAAGAGCGTGCCGACATCCTGCGCAAGCTGGAAGAGTCGCGCGCACGCAACCTCGCCGAGCAGCAGGCACTGGCCGAGAAGGACCGCCTGCGTGACGAGGAAATCGTCCGCAAGCGCGAGGAAGAGGTCGCTGCCAAGGAGCGTGCCGAGGCTGAGAAGAAGGCGGCCGAGGAAGCTGCGGTCGCCGCCAAGGCTGCCGAGGCGTTGGCTGCCAGCCAGCCGAAGGTGCGCGCACCGATCGACGAAACCGCGCCGCGCCCGCCGCGCGCTCCGGCTGCAGCCCCGGCTGCTCCGCGTAGTGCGCCGCCGCGCAGCGACGACCGCAACAATCGCAACGCGCCGCGCAACGAGCGTGGCCCGGGTGATCGCTTTGCCGGTCAGATGCACTTGTCCGCCGCCGATCGTGCGCGCCGTGGCAACAGCAACAACAGCAACAACCGTGGTCGCCCGGGCAGCCGTCCGACGTCCGGCCGTCGCGACATGTCGCGCGGCGGTGGCAACTCCGGCCCGCACGCCTTCGAACGTCCGACCGCACCGGTCGTGCGTGAAGTGGCGATCGGCGACACCATCACCGTGGCCGACCTGGCGCAGAAGCTCGCGCTGAAGGGCGGCGAGGTGGTGAAGGCGCTGTTCAAGATGGGCGTGATGGCCACCATCACCCAGTCCATCGATCACGACACCGCCGCACTGGTCACCGAAGAACTGGGTCACAAGGCGATCCGCGCCAGCGACAACGACGCCGAAGACGCGCTGTTGGCATCGGCGGGTGAGAACAAGGGCGAGGCCGTACAG
>NZ_JBFRFE010000489.1:0-3327 GCF_052114665.1 Stenotrophomonas sp. 2YAF22
TAACCCTGTACACCACGCCGGTGATCTACCTGTACATGGAACGCTTCTCGGAATGGCTTGCCCGTCGCCGTGAGCAGCGTGCGCTGCGCGATGGCACGGTGCAGGAGCCGCAGGCATGACCCTGGCCCCGCACCTTCGGGGGGCTGCACGATGAACCTGTCCGGCCCCTTCATCCGCCGCCCGATCGGCACCGCCCTGCTGGCCATCGGCTTGTTCATGGTCGGCGTGATCTGTTACCTGCGGCTCGGCGTGTCGGCACTGCCGAACATCGAGATCCCGGTGATCTTCGTGCATGCCAGCCAGTCCGGTGCGGATGCGGCGACCATGGCCTCCACGGTGACCGCGCCGCTGGAGCGTCATCTCGGCCAGCTGCCTGGCATCGACCGCATGCGTTCGTCGAGCTCGGAAGGCAGCTCGCTGGTCTTCATGATCTTCCAGAGCGACCGCGACATCGATTCGGCCGCGCTGGACGTACAGACCGCGATCAATTCGGCGCAGGCCGACCTGCCCTCGGGCATGGGCTCGCCGATGTACCAGAAGGCGAACCCGAACGACGACCCGGTGATCGCCATCGCGCTGACCTCGCAGACGCAGTCCGCCGATGAGCTGTACAACGTCGCCGATTCGCTGCTGGCCCAGCGCATCCGCCAGATCGGCGGCGTCGCCTCGGTGGATATCGCCGGTGCCTCGACGCCGGCGGTGCGTGTGGACGTCAACCTGCGCCTGATGAACGCGCTGGGACTGACCGCCGACGACCTGCGCAATGCCGTGCGCGCGGCCAACGTGACCTCGCCCACCGGCTTCCTCAGCGATGGCAACACCACCACGGCGATCATCGCCAACGATTCGGTCGCACGCGCCGCCGACTTCGCCGATCTGGTGGTCAAGACCCAGGGCGATGGCCGGGTGATCCGCCTGAAGGACATCGCCAACGTCTACGACGGCCAGCAGGATGCCTACCAGGCCGCGTGGTTCGACCACAAACCGGCCGTGGTGATGTATGTGTTCACCCGTGCCGGCGCCAACATCGTCGAGACCGTGGACCGGGTGAAAGCGCAGATTCCCGCGTTGCGCGACTACCTGCAGCCGGGCACCACGATGACGCCCTACTTCGACCGCACCCCGACCATCCGGTCGTCGCTGCATGAAGTACAGATCACCCTGCTGATCAGCCTGGCGATGGTGGTGCTGACGATGGCGCTGTTCCTGCGCCGGTTGGCGCCGACGCTGATCGCGGCGGTCACCGTGCCGCTGTCGCTGGCCGGTGCCGCGCTGGTGATGTACGTGATGGGCTTCACCCTGAACAACCTGAGCCTGCTGGCGCTGGTGATCGCGATCGGCTTCGTGGTCGACGATGCGATCGTGGTGATCGAAAACATCATGCGCCACCTCGACGAGGGCATGCCGCGGATGCAGGCGGCCTTCGCCGGTGCGCGCGAAATCGGCTTCACCATCGTCTCGATCACCGCTTCGCTGGTGGCGGTGTTCATCCCGCTGCTGTTCGCCAGCGGCATGATGGGCGCGTTCTTCCGCGAATTCACCGTGACCCTGGTGGCGGCGATCGTGGTGTCGATGATCGTTTCGCTGACGCTGACCCCGGCGCTGTGCAGCCGCTTCCTCAGCGCGCACGACCACACGGCGGCACCGTCGCGCTTCGGCCGCTGGCTCGATGCCGGTCACGAAAGGATGCTGCGCATCTACACCGTGTTCCTTGATTTTTCGCTGCGTCATGCGCTGCTGCTTTCATTGACACCGTTGATCCTGATCGGCGTCACCATCTTCCTGTTCGGTGCGGTGAAGAAGGGTGCGTTCCCGCCGCAGGACACCGGCCTGATCTGGGGCCGCGCCAATTCCAGTGCGACGGTGTCCTTCGAGGACATGGTCAGCCGCCAGCGCCGCATCACCGACATGCTGATGGCCGACCCGGCAGTGAAGACCGTGGGCGTACGCCTGGGCAGCGGACGCCAGGGCTCCAGCGCACAGTTCAACGTCGAACTGAAGTCGCGCAAGGAAGGGCGCCGCGAAACCACTGCACACGCACTGGCACGGCTGAGTGCGAAGGCCGACCGCTACCCGGACCTGCAGCTGCGCCTGCGCGCGATCCAGGACCTGCCCAGCAACGATGGCGGTGGCAACAGCCAGGGCGCACAGTACCGCGTCTCGCTGCAGGGCAACGACCTGGCCGCACTGCAGGAATGGCTGCCCAAGCTGCAGGCGGCATTGAAGAAGAACCCGAACCTGCGTGATGTCGGCACCGACGTCGACAACGCCGGCCTGCGCCAGAACATCGAGATCGACCGGGCCAAGGCCGCGCGCCTGGGCATCTCGGTCGGCGCCATCGACGGTGCGCTGTACGGCGCCTTCGGCCAGCGCCAGATCTCCACCATCTACTCGGACATCAACCAGTACAGCGTGGTGGTCAATGCGCTGCCGTCGCAGACCGCTACGCCTTCGGCGTTGGACGAAGTGCATGTGCGTGCACGCAACGGCGAAATGGTGCCGATCACGGCGGTGGCCCGACAGGCGCCGGGCCTGGCGCCCTCGCAGATCACCCATGAAAACCAGTACACGACGATGGACCTGAGCTACAACCTCGCCCCCGGCGTCAGCATGGGCGAGGCCAAGGCCATCATCGACAGCACCGTGGCCGGCATGCGCATGCCCGGCGACATCCGCCTGGCCGACGATGCGGGCTTCGGCTTCAATTCCGACCCCAGCGACATGCTGATCCTGGTACTGGCAGCCATCCTCACCGTCTATCTGGTGCTGGGCATCCTGTACGAAAGCCTGATCCACCCGGTGACGATCCTGTCCACCCTGCCGGCCGCCGGCGTCGGTGCGTTGCTGGCGTTGTTCGGCACCAACACCGAACTGTCGGTGATCTCGATGATCGCGCTGGTGCTGCTGATCGGCATCGTCAAGAAGAACGCGATCATGATGATCGACTTCGCCCTGGTGGCGCAGCGCGAACATGGGCTGACTCCGCGCGAGGCCGCACGTGAAGCCAGCATCGTGCGTTTCCGGCCGATCATGATGACCACGATGGTGGCGATCCTGGCGGCGGTGCCGCTGGCGATCGGCCTGGGCGAAGGTTCGGAGCTGCGTCGCCCGCTGGGCATCGCGATGATCGGCGGCCTGCTGTTCTCGCAGAGCCTGACCCTGCTCAGCACGCCGGCGCTGTACGTGATCTTCTCGTGCCTGGCCGAGCGCTGGAAGGCGCGGCGCGCGCGCAGGCGCGAAGCGAAGCTGCTGAGGCGCGCACAGCGTGCGTAGCAAGGCCCATCCACGCATGGCGTGGATCTACTGCAACACCTGCCCTGGTGGGTG
>NZ_JBFRFE010000490.1:0-3323 GCF_052114665.1 Stenotrophomonas sp. 2YAF22
GTATGGGGTTGATCCTCACGACGCTTATCCTGACTGCCCCCCCAATGGCGGCGATGTTCTTCCAGGGCACGCTGGGTGGCTTCGTGGCAGATTCGCAGATAGGTGGTAGTCCGGTGGCTGCTGCGCCGGGACCGAATGGGCAGCCGCCGGGTAGTTACAGGCCTGCGGCTCCAACCAACTCCGAAGAATCTGTGAATAGTCAAAGCCATACGGCCTTGGCGGATTTCAGCAGGCGCGGAGAGTCGGACTGCAGGGTCATCTTTTCGTATCGGAATCAGTGCGTAGCATGGTTGGTTCCGTTAGTCAGGCTGGGGCGTCTCGCGCCGGTCTAGCGAGTGCCAAAGAGCCGGCCGAGGCCCAGGAATTGGCTCAGCAGTCCTGCATTGATACCGATGGTAACGCCTGTCAAGTGGCATACGAGGAGTGTGCCAAGCCGGTGTATAAGCCCTTTTAGGAGGTCCAACGCAACAGATTTGGAGAGCGCCAAGCCATTCTTCCAGCAGTGCCGGTATCGTTTTGCGATCTACGGGGACGTCGGACAAATGCTGGGGGCGCTTAAGAGCAGGGCCCAGTCGACGCAAGCTTTCTCGCTATAGGCATCTCGTGATCAAATCAGTTGAAGTGACACGGTACGCCGTGCTCGAAGGCACTATCCGCATTGTCGTAAATCTCCACACYATTCGATGGAACGAATCATGCAGAATCCCTTCCGTGTAGTGATGCTGGTCGGCGGACTGGTGCTCGGTTCGTCAGCACACGCCGCCGATAGCTGGGTCATTTTCGCCGGTGGCGACAAGCCCAATCGTGAGGCGTGGGTGGTGGATGCGCAAACGCTCAGCAGCCGCTCGGACCTAATGGCTTTCCTGCAGACCGCCACGCAGGAAGAGCAGAACGCGTACCTGAAGCAATTACGCCGAAAGAAGCCACCAAAGCCCGGTGAGCGCGTTGCTGGCCCGGATCCGGTATACGAGATCCAAGTCAATACGGTTTACGAGAACGCGACCAAGCCGAATCGTCTGATCAGGAAGTACTCGGTGAACTGTGCGCGTAACACTGTGGCCATGAAGATGAGTCTGGTGCAATGGCGCGACCGTGCAATCGAGGATGTTCCACCGGACAGATTCGATCCGACCAGCGAGGCGGTCGAGCCGTGGCAGGTGCAACTGGTGCGGTTTGCCTGTCTGGTCGGGCCTGACCCCGAGGCCAAAGCGCCTGCGGAAATGATGAAGCGGGGCTTCCTGCCCATCGGTGACGTCGGCCAATCACCCGCGAATTTCGTCTGGGGGAACCTCTGGAAGGACGGCACGCGTCCTGCGTTCACCTATCGGCCGACCGACGCCGAGCTGGACCGTATTGAACGTAATCTGGAAGCAAACCTGGCACGCGGTCAGCGGGAAACGGCCCGCGTGCTGGATGAGTCAGTTCGTGCAGCCAACCGTGTGGGTCGCAACAACCTCATGGACATGTGGATCGGCAAGACCGAGCAGGAGTTCGTGCGGACATGGGGAACGCCGGACCGCGTGGAGAACGGGTCTGATGGATCGCGCACCTTGTACCTGCATCGTGGTGAGCGCGTTCAGGGGTTGAACGTATACGGGCATGTCGTCAGTGACGTGAACAATCGCTGCGATATCACGGTGCTGACGATGGACGGCTACATCCGTGACTACGCCACGCAAGGGGCTACCTGCGCGCAGCAATTGCGCTGACCGCGATTGTCGGCCACGGCCTGAGACTGCCAGGGGTCAGGAAAACCATGAAACGAATCCAACACGTTTTCTAGCCGTGACTGCTGTGGATTGCAGGCCTGCTGCCTTTTCCTGTCTTGGCGGAGGGCAATCGCACGCCGGGCAGGTATCCAATAGGTGGCCAGGGCGTGCCGGGCTACGCGGCCATCCGGCGAGCATCACGGACTCTGCGTGCAACATCCCGCGCGGGGCGGTTCACTGAAACCGCCAGCGTTGTCGCTGTCATGCCGACGCAGGGCGCGGTCATTGTCGCTACGCAGCAATGCAGCGCGAAGGTGACATGGAAGCAGATGTCACAGGATCAGTGCAGGATTGCCACCACGGCCTGCACGGCGCGTCTGTTCATCAGGTAAGGCGCCATTCACGCTTAGCCCGTTTTTTTTGTGATCAATTCCGCTTTTCGCTTTCCCTGCTCTTCGACGCAATAGACCTCCTCGCGCTAAGCTCTCTTGGCGTCAGAAAAATGACGCTTCGGCGCTACCGATTGCAGGAGCTTTTCCGTCCATGAGGACCCTGTCTGCCCGTCCGACGGGTGACGCTTGCCACCATCGCTGCCACGGTGCTCCCGGAGCTATCATCCGCATCTGCCGGGTGACTGGCGCGACCGGGCAGCGCCACCATGCCCGCCTATGGCGCGGGCATCGGCAAGACGACATTGAAGGAGTGGGAGGGGATGGACGACAGGTTTGGCGCACACATGGACGATGCCCTGGCATTCGTTCCGTCCGGTGCGAACCTGCTGGAAGCCGTCAGGGGCGAGCTCAACGGCGATGGCATCGAGTACCAGCTGCTGGTCATCGACCAGCCGACGCCGGAAGGGCTCGTGCCCGGCCAGCACGGACCAAACCGGGTGCTGCTGTTGCTGCGCGGTGACGGGCGCGGGCGCTGGCAGCTTGCCGCGCGCAACGACAAGCTGGTGCCGTGTTCCACCCGCGGTGGCCTGGCTGGCGACCCTTTTGCGTATGCAATGGTTGAGGAAGACACCTTCAGCGTGATCACCAACGGCGGCAGCCGCGAGCGCTGGAGCAGCACGTACCGGTTCCGCTACGCATCGGCGGACAAGGCCTGCTGGGTGGATGGGGTGAGACGCAAGGTCGTGGATATCGAGACCGAAGCGACCAACATCCGGGATTTCTCGGTGGCGGAACTGGGCAGGGTGCGGTTCGAGGACTTCGACCCGTCCAGTGTCGCCGAGGTGTCGCTTCCATGAGCCAAGCTCCAACCGGCGGAAAGGAATCCGCGCTGATGAACATCCAGGAGTTGTACTGTGTCGACCGATAGAGAGTCGCAACTGCTGCGGCAGGCGACCAACGCCGGCATCGACTCCCCCCTTGAGCTGGCCAATTTCATGGCCCAGGCAGGGCACGAGTCGCGCGGCTTGAGCCGGCTCAACGAGAGCTTCAACTACACCCGGGGCATCTCGCAGATCCCGGTGGAAGCGGCGTGGCGCAATGGTACCGAGGCGCTGGAGTCTGCGCGCCAGGAAGCCCTGCGTGGGCGTCCGGATGACCTGGCCGAGCTGATGTATGGCGGCCGGATGGGCAACGACGCGCCCGGTGATGCGCTGAAGTACCA
>NZ_JBFRFE010000491.1:0-3320 GCF_052114665.1 Stenotrophomonas sp. 2YAF22
GACCTGGACGATGTCGCGGCCGACACAGTTGTTCTCGCTGCGGATGCGGAAGCGGCCGACCACCTCCAGGCGGCTGTCGCCGAACTCGGCCAGGCGCTGGCGGTTCAGCTGCTCGGCAACGGCCTGCAGGCGCTGGCCCTGTTCGCCGAGACGGCGCCGCAGGACTTCATAGGCGCCGCCCTGGGCTACGGCCTGGTCGACGGTATCGCCGGCAGCCTCTGGTGCGGCGGACTCGGTGGACGCTTTGGTTTCGGACATCAGCAGGGTTCCGGCTCACGGACGGCCGGCCGTCGATGCGGCCGGCACGGGTGGGCGATGGCGATGGCCATCGCCGGGTGGATCAGCGCGCGCTGTCGACCACGACAGTCGCCGCGACGGGCACGGTCTCTGCGTCCTCGGCGATCTGCCGCGGTGCATTGTCGGCCACGTTGACGCCCAGGTAGCGCTGCATCAGGTCCTGCACGATCGGGCTTTTGCCGGCGAAGCCTTCGATCGACTTGCCCAGCGAAACCGCCTTGATCAGGTTCTCGAACATGCCGCCGTCGCCGCCAACCAGGTCGATGTCGGCGTTGCGCAGCGCGCTGGCGATGACGCCGGCGTTCTCGCGCGAGACTTCCTTGCCGGCTTCGATCGAGGCCAGCGCCTGCTTCAGGCTGTTGTCCAGCATCATGCGGAATTCTTCATGGCCGCGCGCCTGGTCRCTCAGCGAGGCGATGGCCTCGAACTTGCGGACCAGGCCCTCGGCCTCGGCCAGCAGCTTCTTCTGCACCACGCCGGCTTCGGCGTTGCCCAGCGATTCGGTGGCGGTGGCGCGGGCCAGGCCCATCTTCTCCTCGCCCTGTGCCTGTGCCTGCAGCGTCTCGGCCAGCACGCGCGCCTCGTTGCTGCCCTGCTTCAGGTTCGCTTCGGCCTTGGCTTCGATCACGCGCGCCTCGGCGATGCCGACCTTCTCGATGGCCAGCGCCGAGGCTTCGCGCACCTGCGCTTCGGCCAGGCCGGGTGCGGCCTGCTCGGCGCGGAAGGCGTCGGCCAGCAGGCGCTTGGCCTCGGCCTGCTTGCCGGCGGCTTCGTGCTCGGCCTGCGCCAGCGTGGTCAGCTCCACCGCGCGATGCTTGGAGGCGGTCTCGCGGGCCTGGGCTTCCTTCACTTCGCGCACCAGCGATTCCTGCGCCTTCGCCTCGGCTTCCAGGATCAACACCTGCTTCTGGCGGTCGGCCTCGGAGACTTCGCGCACTTCCTTGATGCGCTCTTCTTCCTGCGCCACGGTCTTGTCGATGGAGATGCGTTCCCGGGTGATGTTGGCCACGTCCATCTTGCCCTGCTCGACCACCTTGTCGCGCTCCACGCCCTGCAGCTGCACTTCGCGGTCGGTGGTGACCTGCTCCAGCTGCCGTGCGCGCTCGACGCGCTCGGCCTCGATGGCCACGGCGCGCTGGCGGTTCTGCTCGGCCACTTCAACTTCGCGCATGCGGTTCTGCTCGCGGATGTCGATCACCTGCTGCGCTTCGATGCGGGCGTTCTCGGACAACTGGCGCTGCTCTTCCTGCACCTTGGCGGTCTCGGCTTCCTCGCGCGCACGGATGGTCTCGATCTCGCGCTTCTGCCGCGCCTCGGCCTCGGCCTGCTGCCGTTCAAGCGCCAGCAACGCTTCGCGGGCTTCGACGTTCTTCTTGGTGATGGCCAGCTTCTCGTTCTGCTCCAGCTCGTTGGTCACCACGTTCTGCGCAGCGGTCAGCTCGGTGATCTTGCGGATGCCCTGCGCATCGAGGATGTTGAACTGGTCCAGCAGCGACTTCGGGGTCTGCTCCAGGTAGTCGATGGCCACGTCTTCCAGCACATACCCATTGAGGTCGTTGCCGATCACCGCGATGATCTCGTCGCGGAATTCCTGGCGCTTCTCGAACAGCTCGGTGAAATCGAACTTCTTGCCGACCGTCTTCAGTGCTTCGGAGAACTTGGCGTTGAACAGCTCATCGACGGCATGCTTGTCCGACGCGCGGTCGGCGCCGATCGCCTTGGCCACGCGCAGTACGTCGGCCTGGGTCTCGTTGACGCGCAGGTAGAACGCCACGGCGATGTCGGCGCGCATGTTGTCGCGGCAGATCAGGCCTTCCTTGCCGCGGCGGTCGATCTGCAGGGTGATCAGGCTGATCCGCATCAGCTCGGCGCGGTACAGCACGGGAATGATCAGCGCGCCGGTGAAATGCACTTTCGGGGTGGAACTCATGTCGTTGACGATCAGGGCCACGCCCTGGTCGACCTTGCGGTAGAACGCCTTGAACAGGCCCGCCACGCCGAGCAGGAGGGCGAGGACGCCGCCCACGATGATCAGGAAGGGGAGCACGGATGCCAACGTCATTGATGTTTCTCCTTGTTGCCCGGAAGCAGGTTGTCCTGGAAGTCGAGGGCGACCGCGTCGGCGCGGACCACCCGGTAATGGTGTTGTGCAGCCACGTGCTCGACCAGCACGATGCGCTCGCCGCGCTGCAGTTCGATGTCGCTGCGGATCTGCAGGACCAGGCCGGCACCGCCGTCATCGACGGTGGCATGGCCACTGCGTGCGTCGACCTTCGGCGAAGCGAYCACGCCGACCCGGCCCAGCAGCGAGGCCTGCGGCACCGGGCGCAGGCGCAGCAGGAAGCGGCGGATGGGACGCAGCAGCAGCGCGGTGACCGGCACGGCCGGCAGGGGTGCGAGCACCGCCACGACGGTGCCCAATGACCAGCGCAGCAGGTCGGGCAACGGCAGCAGCAGGTACAGATGGATGAAGTAGGTGAGGGTCCAGGCGAACAGGCTCAGCAGCGTCACCACCACCATGAGCGGCACGCCGCCCAGGCCCCAGCGCGCCAGCAGCGCTGACAGGCCACTGAGATGGGCATCGCCTTCAAGGGCGCCATCGGCACCGGCCTCGCCGAAACCGTCATCGACCAGGCCAAAGGCGGCAATCCCCCAATACAGAACCGCCACCGCCAGCGCGACGCTGTACGGGAGGGTCGGATAACCGAGCACGACGGTTAGGAATTCCTGCATTGCTTGCCTTCCTGGGCGGGGGCGCCAAGCGCCCGTTCGGAGCACGCCACCAGCGGCTCCGTCGATCCTCGTGCAGGCCCTCATGGCCAGCACGCTTGGGATCATCCTATGTGAAGAGGGTGTGCAGGCTCAAATGTGAAGACCGGACACCTCGGAAGTGACCGTGTCTCAATCCAGCACGGCGCAATCGGAGCGCCGGACTTCTTCCACGAACGTGCGCATCTTGTAGCCATCCTTGATGCCCGGCTCCAGTTCGATGCCACTGGAGACATCCACGCCCCACGGCCGCC
>NZ_JBFRFE010000492.1:0-3317 GCF_052114665.1 Stenotrophomonas sp. 2YAF22
CCGTAGTAATACGCACCGTTGCTGCCGATCGGCGACAGCACGTCGTAGGGCAGGTTGCCGAAGTAGTGGATGTCCTCGTTGGAGCGATCCGGGTAGTTGTCGGTCAGGTTCTGCCCACCGATGGCCACGCTCCACTGCGGGGTGATGCGGTATTCCACTTCCGCATCCAGCTGCCACTCGGCCTGGTAGGTCTGGCGGGGAATGTAGCCATCACCGAAGTTGAATACGCGGGTCGCGCTGCCGTAGCGGTTCACCCGGCTGCTCAGCGACCAGTGGTCGTTGCTCCAAGCGGCTGAGAAACTGCCACGGGTGCGCGGGGTGGCGTCGGTCAGCGTATTGGTCTCTTCGATGCCGAACAGCACGTAGTCCGGGTCCAGCGCCTGCAGCTGCGCCGGTGTGGCCAGCACGTTCTTCAGCGTGGTCTTGGTGTAGGCGTAGGTGCCGGTCAACAGCAGCTGGCCATCGCCCAGCGACTGCCGCCAGTTGCTCACCAGCTCGGCGCCGCGGGTGCGCGTGTCGGCGGCGTTGACGAAGAAGCTGGCACTCTGCAGGCCGCCGACGCCGTAGTTGGTGGCCACGTAATCGGTCAGCGCATCGCCGGTGATGCTCTCGGACAGTGCGATGCGGTCGTCGATGTCGATCTGGAAGAAGTCCAGCGACAGGTCGAAGTGCTCGCCGATGCGGCTGGTGAAGCCGAGCGAGGTGTTCAGCGACTTCTCCGGCTTCAGGTCCTGCGCACCCAGGCCACGGGCGATGGGGTTGTTGACCGAGAGCAGGCGGCCCTGCACCAGCTGGCCGCCGGCGTTGTAACCGGTGGAGGTGGATTCGTAGCCGATCTGCGCCAGCGACGGTGCGCGGAAATTGTTGGAGATCGCGCCGCGCAGGGCGAATGCCGGGGTGAACTCGTAGCGCAGTCCGAGCTTGCCGGTCAGTTCGCCGCCGAAGTCATCGCTGTGCTCGTAGCGCGCGGCCAGGTCGGTGGAGAATTTTTCGCTGAACTGGCTGGACAGGCTGGCGTAGACGCTGGCCACATCGCGCGACAAGGTCGCCGCGTCCTGCGGAGTCAGGCCACCGCCTGCCTGCGAGCCGGTCGGACGATCGGTGTACGGGCCGGCGGCGTAGCTGGCCGGGTCGCCTGGACGGGTCTGGTAGCGCTCGTGGCGGGCTTCGGCGCCCAGGCCCAGGGTGTGGCTGATGCTGTCGCTCTGCGAGAACACGCGGCTCAGGTCGACGTTGCCCACGGTCTGCGCGTACTCGTAGTCCGCGGTCTTGAAGCGGGTCGGGCTGGTCGGGCCCAGCGAGGCATTCAGCGAATCGCGCAGACGATAGGTGAAGTCGTTCTGGCCGTAATCCAGGCTGCCGTCATAACTCCATTCACCCCACTGCCCACGGATACCGGCCACCGCCTGCACATCGCGGTTCTCGCCTTCGGAGATCGGCCGGTAGCCATTGGGGTAGACCTCCTTCCAGTTGGCATCGCCATCGGGATAGCGGAAGTAGTTCGCGCCTTCGGTATCACGCTGGTTGAAGGTACCGAACGCATAGAACGTCGCGGTCTTGCCCACCGGAATCTCGGTGTTCAGCCACAGATTGATGTCCTTGCTGGCGCCATCGCCGAGCACGTAGTTGCGCTTGCCCTGCAGGGCAAGATTGGCCTCGGTCTGGTCCCACGGCGGAATCTGGTCGAAGCCGGCGCGGTTGGTGCCGTTGCGCTTCTTGTATTCCAGGCCGACGCGCAGGAAGCCGCCGTCTTCGCCCAGCGAGGTGCCGATCTTGGCACTGAGGTTGCCCGTCTGGCCGTCGGTGAGGGTGCGGCCGATCGGCTTGAGGTCGGTGTGGTTGGCGCCGTAGCTGGCTTCGATCTCGCCGCCGTCGCCGCCGTTGTCGAGGATCACGTTGATCACGCCGGCCACCGCATCGGAGCCGTACAGCGCACCGGCGCCATCGCGCAGTACTTCGATGCGCTTGATGGCGCTGACCGGGATTGCGTTGAAGTCGACCGGGGTGGTGCCCTTGCCGATCTTGCTGTCGGTGTTGACCAGCGCGGTGTGGTGGCGGCGCTTGCCGTTGATCAGCACCAGCACCTGGTCCGGCGACAGCCCGCGCAGCTGCGCGGCGCGCACGTGGTCGGCGCCGCCGGAGTTGGACTGGCGCGGGAAGTTGAACGAGGGCAGCAGGGCCTGCAGGGCGCTGCCCAGTTCGCCATTGACCACGCCGGCCTTGCGGATGTCCTCGGCGGTCAGCACGTCCACCGGCGACGTGGATTCAAGCACGGTGCGGTCGGCGGCGCGGGTGCCGGTGACGATCACCGTGTCCAGGTTGGTGGCGGCGTTCTGGGCCGAAGCCAGGGCGGGGGACAGGGCGAGCGCGATGGCGAGGCCGAGCGGCGACGCGGACAGGCGGGGGGACATGCGGACTCCAGCAGCAACGACGTGGGGAAGGGGGTGAAGATAGTTTCACTTACATCCATCCGGATGAAGCGATATATTATCTTGGCGTGAGGAGACGGTGCGATGCAAGTCCCGGCTCCCATTGCATCACTTCATGCCCTGCCGGCATGAAGGCATTGGTTGCAGCCGCAACCGAGGCGCAGGTGTACCCTCCGTGCCCCTTCGTCGTGCTTTTTTCCCTTCCCGGAGTGCTATTCCCGATGAAACACCTTGGCCTTGTCTTCGCCGTGCTGCTGGCCACCAGTGGCTGCGCCAGCCTGTCCTCCAAGGCGCCCAGCGCCTATGCCACCACCGCCGACCTGCAGGGCGACGCCGCGCGTCCGTCCAGCGGCCACGGCTGGGTGCGCAGCGAGCTTTATTTCGGCGTGGGCGAAGAGCAGGGCGCCGGTGACCGCCCGCAGGCCGACACCATCAGCGATGCGCAGTGGCGCGCGTTCCTGGACAAGGAAGTGACGCCGCGCTTCCCGGACGGCCTGACCGTGTTCGATGCCTACGGCCAGTGGCTGTTCCGTGGCGATGCTGCCCCGAACCGCCTGCGCACCAAGGTGCTGGTGGTGCTGCACGAGGACAGCCCGCAGCGCCGCGCCGACATCGAAGCGATCCGTCTGGCGTGGAAGCAGCAGACCAGGCATCAGTCGGTACTGTGGTCGCGGCAGGCAGTTGACGTATCGTTCTGACCTCGACGCGCCACTGTGGCGCTGCAGGGAATGACGATGACACCCAGGGGTGTGCTGATGGCGGTGATGCTGGCCGGTCTGTTGGCGCCGGCGGCACAGGCGCAGGACGAGGACCGGGGCCCGCTGCGGTTTTCGCCGGCAGCGGGCGTGCAGGCGGCGGTAGAGGTACAGGAGGACGGCATGCTTGCCG
>NZ_JBFRFE010000493.1:0-3309 GCF_052114665.1 Stenotrophomonas sp. 2YAF22
GATCTGTACAAGCGTGATGCCAACAACAACCTGCCGGCTTTCCTTGTGGCCGCGCCGGCCACCGGTGGCACCTCGCTGTACAACGCCGTGTACGCGCAGGCCGGTCGCATCGGCTATGTGGGTCCGGACGTGATCCCGAGCCTGACCGATGCCACCAAGGTTGCAAAGGTCAAGGGCTTCTCGCCGGACCAGGTGAGCGTGCAGGCCACCCTGGAAACCGTCGCGCCGCCGACCGGCACCGCTGCCGAGAACCCGGCCAACTGGGTGCCGGTGTTCGGCAATCCGTCGGCTGGCTATCCGATCGCCGGCTACACCAACCTGGTCATCGGCCAGTGCTACAAGGATTCGACCGTCGCCAACAGCCTGCGTGGCTTCCTGATGCGCCACTACGCCACTGACTACACCGCCACCCCGGCGCTGGTGGCCCATGCCAAGGCGATCACTGACCACGGTTTCATCCCGCTGACCAAGGCTTGGCGCGATGCGATCCGCAACCGCTTCGTGCTCGCCGGCAACGCCGCTGGCCTGAACAACCCGAGCACCTGCGCTGGCATCGGCCGTCCGCTGTAATCGCGCCCGTTGGTTGCAATCTGTGTTGACCGACGCCGGCCCCTTGGGCCGGCGTCTCCTTTTCGGCGACGGTGCGGGCCGGTGCAGCGCATTGCTGTCGGCTTCATGTCACGTGAACCGTCTATCAGTGGCAGGGCATGCGTTGCGCGTGCCTCCCGATCGCTGCCGCAGCTGCGGCCCACCAGGTTGATGAGGTTCCGATGTCGCTCCCGCACACGTCCGCTGTTCATTCGGCCGCGCCGATGCGCCGCAACCACCCGATGGCCTGGGCCATCGCGGTGGCATTGGGAACCCTGGCTGCCCCCGCCAGCCATGCGCAACAGGCATTCAGCCCGGGCTGGTTCGCCGACCGCGGCGCGGCGCAGGGTGCGGCCGCACAGAGCGGGCGCATGCCCAATGGCGTGCCCATCCAGTTCCAGTTGCCCGCGCAGCAGCAGGACGCCGCGCGGCAGAAGCTGCAGCAGTCGATCGACAACCTGGGCACCGCGGCGCAGGCGATCGCCCTGCAGCAACGCATGCAGGAACAGGCCCGGCAGGCGCGTCGCGAGGCCGGCTTCGTGGTGGCCGATGGATTGGGCAAGGATGGACTGAAGGTCGATGAGAACCCCCTGACGCGCGGCTGGGTGAATGCGCGCGAGGCGATCCAGTCGCAGGGCAGCGATGGCCGCGTACAGGTCAGCATCGAGCAGACTGCGGACCAGGCGATCCTGAACTGGGAAACCTTCAACATCGGTGGCAACACCACCCTGAACTTCCTGCAGAACCCCGACTGGGCGGTGTTGAACCGGGTCAACGACCCCAACGCGCGGCCCAGCCAGATCCTGGGCCAGCTGAAGGCCAACGGCACGGTGTTCGTTGCCAACCGCAACGGCGTGGTGTTCGGCAACAACAGCCAGGTCAACGTCCGCAACCTGGTTGCTGCTGCTGCACGCATCAGCGACGCGCAGTTCCGTGACAACGGCCTGTACAGCGCCGACACGAGCACCTCGGCCCTCACCGATGCAGTGGGCAAGGTCATGGTTGAACGTGGCGCGCGCATCACCACGCATGAACCAACCAGCGCAACGCGTGGCGGCGGCTATGTGTTGCTGGCCGGCCACAGTGTGGAGAACGCTGGCCAGATCGAGACGCGCAAGGGCCAGGTCCAGCTGGCGGCCGGCGACAGCTTCGTGATCCGCCGTGGCGTGGGTACTGCGGCCAATACCGCTTCGACCACACGCGGCAACGAAATCGCGCCGCGCCTGGTCAACGACAGTAGCGCCGGCAGCGTCCGCAATACTGGCCTGCTGCTGGCCCGCGAGGGCGACATCACCCTGGCCGGACGCAGCGTCGAGCAGGCAGGTGTGGCCGTGGCCAGCACCACGCTGGGCCAACGCGGCACCGTGCACCTGCTGGCCTCGGCCAGTGACACCCGGGCCAAGGTCACCTTGGCCGAAGGCTCGACCACAGCGGTGCTGATCGAAGACGATGGCAAGGCCAGCGCACTGGATACCCAGCGCGATGCACTGCTGAAGGAGTCGGCCGAACAGGATGCGCTTCGTGCAGCGTCGCGGACGACGACCTTCGACAATCTGTCCCTGCACAGCGATCGGCGCGACCAGTCGCGGGTGGAGATCGTTTCCGGGGGCGACATCCATTTCCAGGGCAACTCGCTGACGGTGGCTACCGGCGGCCAGGTGATCGCCGATGCCGGTCGCCGCAGCCAGCTGGACAACGGCGCGCGTGTGGATGTCTCCGGCGCGGTAGGTGTGCATGTGGCTATGGAAAGCAACAACGTACAGGTCAAGGTGCAGGGCAATGAACTGCGCGATTCGCCCGACAACCGCGACAGCGGCAAGCTGACCAGCAGCGAAGTATGGATCGACCGCCGGCAGCTGATCCACGTGCCGGCGGGCACCGGCGGCCACGAAGGCGATCGCTGGTATGCCGCCGGGGGCCTGCTGGAGGTGGGCGGCTATCTGGACAACCAGGGCCACTCCATCAGCGAATGGGCTGCGCAGGGCGGCACCGTGTTGCTGGGCGGCAGCGAGGTGGTCGCGGCCGCGGGCTCGCGGATCAATCTGGCAGGCGGCAGTCTGGATGTGCAGAGCGGGGCGATACAGCAGAGCTGGTTGCGCGGCATCGATGGGCAGGTATACCGGCTGGACGACGCGCCGGCGGAGATGCTGTTCGATGGTCTGTACAAGGGCTACGAGGTGAAGCAGGAGCGCTGGGGTGTCACCGAGGCGTTCCGCAATCCCATCGTTTTCGCTGCGCAGCGGACTGACAACGGCTACACCGTCGGCCGCGATGCCGGGCGCCTTGTAGTGTCCGCGCCGACTGCGGTGCTGGACGGCCAGGTGGAGACCACCACCTTCCAGGGCGCGCAGCAGGGGCGACGGCCGGATGCTGCGCTGGAAGGCTATGCGCAGGCGCAGACGGCGGTGGCTCGCAACGCGGGGCTGTATCTGGGGCGCTATGACGCCCAGGGTCGCAACGGCGTGTTCGATTCGGACGTGCATGTGCGCGGCGCGACGACAGGGACAGCGACAGCGGGTGTGTCGCTGCAGTCGCCGATCGTCAGTGAGCGGCGCAATACGGTCTGGCTGGATGCCGGACTGGTCAACGCGCAGCAGTGGGGCTCCATGGACCTCGCCAGCGCAGGCAGCGTCGCGGTCGATGCACCGCTGGCGCTGCAGGCGGGCGGCGCACTCAACCTGATCGGCAGCACGGTGAACGTGGCCGGTGACATCCGTATTG
>NZ_JBFRFE010000494.1:0-3306 GCF_052114665.1 Stenotrophomonas sp. 2YAF22
GCACTCGAGGGCATGACGTGTGCGGCATCCATAGCGCAGTGACGCTGTATTCCATGCGCCAAGGCTAGTTCGACTGTCGTTTTTGGCCTTGATTGGGATCAAAGCGAAATGCTTGATGTCAGTCACGATTCAGACGTGACATCTGTTCGTGACGTGCGCAGCCCTCTTCGCCGGGACTGTCGCAGAAAGCAACAGGCCCACATGTCGCCATGTGGGCCTGTCACTCGGTTCAGCAGCCCGGGGGCCTCAGCGCGGGCCGAGTACCGCCTGCAGATCATTGCCCTGCGGAAGGCCGGCACGTCGCTGCACCTGGCCCTGTGCATCCTGGAACAGGATGCCCGGCGTGCCCTGGAAGCCCATCTCCACCATCAGCACCTGGTTGGCATCCAGCTTGGCCGCGATCTCCCGGCTGATGCTGGGCAGCGGCTTGATGCCACCACGATCGAACTGATGCTCGTTCTCCAGCAGTGCGGCACTGGGATCGCGTGCGGCCATGATCGCCGCCGCCTTGGCCGGACTGTCCTCACGGATCACGCCGACCATGATGTGGCGCAACTGCACCTTTCCTGCGTCGACCCAGGGCCGTGCCGCCTCCCAGAATTTGTGGCAATAAGGACAGTTGGCATCACTGAAGGTGTACACCACGCGCGGCGCTTCGGCCTTGCCATCGCGTACCCAGGCACTGGTCTCCAGCTTGCTCCACATCTTGGCCGACATCGGCGCGGCAACCAGCTTCTCCAGCGTCTCGGCTGCAACTTCGTTGCCCTCGGCGTCGAACAGGCTGCCCACCAGCACATGCTTGCCATCGGCGGTCACGTAAGCCGCCGCCGGCTGCTGGCCGCCAACCATGCCGGCAAAGCCGCGCAGGCCGCCCGGCGCGTCGAACTCGGAGACCACCTCGAAGCCATGCTTCTCGATGCCCTTCAGGACAGCCGGCAACTCACCCTTCCTGGCGGCTGCCGTTGCCGAAGCCGTTGCCGGTGCAGCGGCACCCTTGCCCGGTGGGGTCTGTGCCTGGCTGCAGGCAGCCAGCGCCAGCATGGCCGGCAGCATCAGCGTATGCGCGATGCGCGGGGAAATCGACAACATGGAAACTCCGTAGTGGGATGCCAGCGCAGGCTACCGCAGCCGGCGCAGTTTGTGTTCAAGACCGGCCTGGGTCAGTTCGCCGAGATGAAGCTCCTGCAACTGCCCCTGCGCATCGAAGAACAACGTGGAAGGAAAAGCCCGGACGTCCAGCGTGGCCGACGCAGCCGACGCCTCATCCAGCAGGACGTTGCCCAGCGCGATGTGTTCAGCGGCAAGAAAGGTCTGGACCTCCGCCAGGGTCTCGCCCTGGTTGAGGAAGACGAACTGGATATCGGCATGTTTCTGCTGGGCCGTCGCCAGCACCGGCATCTCCCGGCGGCACGGGCCACACCAGCTGGCCCAAAGGTTCAGTACCAGAGGCTTGCCATGAAACTGCTGCAGGTCAATCGCCCTGCCCTGCAGGTCGACCACCTGCAGTGTGGGCAGTGGCATCTGCTTTGCCTGCCAGTACGCCAGCCCCTGGCTTGCCCCGCCCCACAACAACAGCCCAATCAGTGCAGCTGCCAGCACCGGCGTCATCAACGGGCGCTGCCTGCGCAACCGCCACAGCGCCCAGGCAAATCCAGCGCCAACGACGACGGGCAGGTGGTACCCGCCATCGGTAATCTGCAGCACGCTCCAGGGGACTTCGCGGTAGAGGCTGAAATGCGCTGCGACAAAGGACAGCCGGCCACAGAGCAGCCCCACCAGCAACATGTCCAGCACCATTCCAGCCGCGGGCGGCCGGGCTGGACCAGGCTTGCCACGCGACCAGATCCGCGCAATGGCCATTGCCAGCAGCAGGAAGATCAGGATCAACACCACCGGCATCGGCACCGGCCCAATACTCGACATCAATTCACCCGCACTCGCCTGCAGAGACCTGCATGGTCAAAGCGTCGTGCCCGCGATGCAAGCACGACGCATCCAACATCGTTCATCAAGCGGCGTTGCGTCCCAGTTGTGTGCCCGGTGAGGCGCTCAACCCACGCAGGCTGCCGGCCACGGYAGGCGTCAGCGGTCGATCGCGGCGCTTGCTGCTGACGTGGCGACGATAGTTGGCGGGTGTCATGCCGACGATGCGCAGGAACAGCCGGCGGAATGCGCTTTGATCCGCGTAACCCACACCCCAGGCAACCTCGTCGATGCTGGCGCCCTGTTGCAGCAAGGTCTGTGCTTTGGCCACGCGCAGTCGCTGGCAGTACTCGATGGGTCGCAGCCCGGTCGCCTTCAGGAAACGACGCTGCAGCGTCCGCGGCTCCAGTCCCGAGATTTCACAGATCGCACCCAGCGTGGCGCCACGTGCAGCCGTGGTATGCAGCCAGCGCTGTGCCTTCAGCACGTCGCGGTCACCATGAGCGAAATTGGCGCTGAAACGCTCCAGATCCTGCTGGATGCCCACTGGCACCACGATCCCCAACTGCTGTGCCACCGCGCTGGCCACGCCCTGGCCGTGGAGCCGGTAAAGCAGGCGCAAGCCAAGGAAGCGCCACGCCTGTGCGCCGCCCACGGTAAGCAGATCACCATCATCGACGAGCGCGCGTTCACTGGGCGCCCAGCTGCCGACCTGCACCTGCAGCGCCGGATGACGGTTGAGGTCAGGGCCGGATACCGTGCGCCCCGTCAGCAGACCGGCCCGCGCCAGCACACTGACCCCGTCGCCCGCGGCGGCCAGCAGGCTGCCACCGTCGTAATGGGCTCGCAACCAATCCAGCAGAACATCCTCGGCACGCACCGACGCGCTGGAACTGACCTGACCCGGCAAGGCGATCACCGCAGGAATTGCCGCATCCAGCATCTCCGCACCGGCAATGCGATGCACCCCGGTGTTGCTGGCGGGCACGATCCAGCGGGTAACCAGCACCCGTTTGCAGGGTCGGCGCTGCTGCTGCACCAGACGATTGGCGACGTGCGCCATTTCCGCAAGCACCGATGCGGCCGACGGGTCGCCTCCGGGGTATTCCACCACCGCAACCTCGACGAATCCTTCGTTCCTGATTCCCTCCACTCCCCACCTCCTCTTCCGGTTCAGGCCGTCGAGCGGCCGGTTCAGGCGAAGGGTAGGAACTGCCTTGCCCTGGGGGCTATGAAGAAAGTTGCAAAGTGTGCTGAATAGGCGACGCTGGCAAAGCCTTGACTCTTGACCAGAGTCCAGGGATGACTATGCACGGCAGGTCCAAAGGAGTCCGCCGTGAACATTGGTCAGTTGGCACGTCAGGCCGGCGTTCCCATCGATAC
>NZ_JBFRFE010000495.1:0-3294 GCF_052114665.1 Stenotrophomonas sp. 2YAF22
GCGTGCGACAACCCCGCCACGGCGTCGGCAAGGATCTGCTGGCGGCCGGGGGTAAGGTCGGTCAGCGCCTGCAGCGCATCCTGGACGGTACTCATGAAAGATCCCTTGCCAGGCGCACGCCTGAGAACTGCCAAGCGTGCGACAACCCCGCCACGGCGTCGGCAAGGATCTGCTGGCGGCCGGGGGTAAGGTCGGTCAGCGCCTGCAGCGCATCCTGGACGGTACTCATGAAAGATCCCTTGCCAGGCGCACGCCTGAGAACTGCCAACGCGCCGGTGGCATGAAGAAGTTGCGGTAGCTGGCCCGTACATGGCCGCGCGGCGTGGCGCAGCTGCCACCGCGCAGGACCCACTGGCCACACATGAATTTGCCGTTGTATTCGCCGAGGTTGCCGGCGAAGGGACGGAAGCCGGGATAGGCGCCATAGGCGCTGCTGGTCCATTCCCACACGTCGCCGAACAACTGGCGCAGTCCATCGCCCTGCCCTGCCATCGGGTGCAGATGGTCGTCGTCGGCGAAGTGGCCTTCGATCGGCTGCGAGGCGGCGGCCGCTTCCCATTCGAATTCGGTGGGCAGGCGGGCACCGGCCCAGCGTGCGCAGGCATCGGCTTCGTAGTAACTGAGGTGACAGACCGGCGCATGCGGATCGAGCTCGCGCCAGCCGCCGAGGGTGAACTCGCGCAGCAGGTCGTCATCCCAGTACAGCGGATGCTGCCACTGCTCGGCCTCGCGCAGCGCCCAGCCTTCGCTCAGCCACCAGCGCGGATCGCGGTAGCCGCCGGCGTCGATGAAGGCGCGGTACTCGGCGTTGCTGAGCGGGCGCTCGGCGATGGCATGCGCGGGAAGCAGCACGCGATGCACGGGCGATTCATTGTCATAGGCGAAGGCCGCGTGCTGCGGCCAGGCGGACGCACCGATGCTGACGATGCGTTCGCCCTGTTCGACCCAGCCCTGCGTGCCGAGGGCGCTGACGGCGATGGGCAGGTCTTCGCGGTACGGCGGCTGCAGCGGATTGCACCAGAAGGCATGCTTGATGTCGGTGAGCAGCAGCTCCTGGTGTTGTTGTTCGTGCTGCAACCCCAGCTGCAGGTGCTGCAGGGCGTCGCTGCCGAGATCGCCAGCGCGCAGTCCTGCCAGCACCTGCTCATCCACATGCTGGCGGTAGGCGTGAACCTGCTGCAGAGAGGGCCGCGACAGCAACCCGCGCTGAGGCCGTGCGTGGGCGGGGCCGAGACTCTTGTAGTAACTGTTGAACAGATAGTCCCAGGCCGGATCCCAGGGGGTGTAGCCGGGCTGGCTGGCCAGCACGAAGCGTTCGAAGAACCAGGTGGTGTGGGCCAGGTGCCACTTGGCCGGGCTGGCATCGGCCATGCTCTGCAGCAGGGCGTCTTCCGGGCTGAGGGGTGCGGCCAGCTGCACGCTGCGCCCCCGCACATGGGTGAAGTGGCGGGCGAGGTCACGCTGCGGGGCAGCGACGGCGGCGGGTACGCTGTCCATGCGACCAGCTTCGACCGCGACCGGTGAGCGCAATGTCATGGCCCGGTGGCGCGGTGTTCACATCAGGCTGCGCGTATTCAAGAAGGTCGCTGCTGCGCCGCTAACGGCAGTGCTGCGGCCGCGTCGTGACCGCGCTGGAATTCCGTGTGTCCCATCATCCGCTTCGACAGCCTGTGCACTATCTGTTCGTGCTGCCCGCCGTGCTGGTCGCACTGGTGCTGTGGGCGAGCCTGGAAAGCGATGATGTCGGCCGCGCCGGGCAGCGCATCCTGCCGTGGTTGCTGGCCTGCCTGGGTGCAGGGCTGGCGCTGCTGTACAACCAGGTGCGCACGCTGTGCCTGTTGCTGCTGGTGGCGCTGGCCTTCGCGGTGCTGCACCAGGACCTTGGGCACTACCTGCGCGAGGGCCGAGTGACGGCGTTGACACCACTGCGCTTCCACGCGATCTCGACCTGGCTGCCGTTGCTGTTCGCCATCCATGCGTTGTGGCCCGAACGTGGCCGCCGCCGCCAGGACCTGCTGCTGAGGGCCACGACCAGCGGTGTTGCGGTGGCGATCTTCATCCTGCTTGCCACACAGCAGCCACAGGGCATGCACGACCTTTTGTCGAACCGGCACTTCCCCTGGATTCCGAGCAACTGGAACGCGCTGGCGCAGCTGCCTGCCGTGCTGTTCCTGCTGGCCACCGCTGCGCTGGGATGGCAGGCGTGGCGCCAGCCCCGGCCGTTGCATACGGCGATGCTGCTGGCCCTGCTGTGCCTGTGGTGGATGCTGCCGCGGATCTTCCTGCAGCCGGTGCTGCTGCCGGCGCTGAGCGTAGCGGCGCTGCTGCTGATGCTGGGCGCGACCCTGCAGGAGTCCTTCCACATGGCCTTCGGCGACGAACTGACCGGCCTGCCCGGTCGCCGTGCGTTCAACGAGACCCTCAAGCGCGCCACCGGCACTTACAGCATCGCGATGATCGACGTGGATCATTTCAAGAAATTCAATGACACCCACGGCCACGACACCGGCGATGACGTGCTGAAACTGGTGGCCTCACGGCTGTCGCGGGTGGGCGACGGCGGCCGTGCGTTCCGTTATGGCGGCGAGGAATTCGCCGTGGTTTTCCTCGACCGCCCGGCATCGGCCTGCGTGGATGCGGTGGAGGCGCTGCGACAGGGCATCGAACAGAGCCGCATGCAACTGCGCGACCGCAGCACGCGCACCCGCGACGATACGCTCGGCCAGCAGCAGCGCGGGCGCGGCGGTGGCGGTGCGGTGGTGCAGGTAACCGTCAGCATCGGCCTGGCCGACAGCCGGGTCGATCGGCGCCCTGCCGGGGTGGTCAAAGCGGCCGACCAGGCGCTGTATGCGGCCAAGGAGGAAGGCCGCAACCGCGTGTGCGCGCATGGCGGCCAGCGCGTGCTGGCCGTGCGCGGCAGCCAGGCTCAGACGGCGTCGAGGTAGTACCAGCGACCCTCGACCCGCAGGAAGCGGCTGTGCTCGGTCATTTTCACCGCGCTGCCGCCACCGACGCGGTAACGGGCGGTGAAGCGGACCTCGGCGCTGTCGTTGCCGGTCACCTGGTGGTCCTGCACGGTCAGGCCCAGCCATTGGGTGCGCTGGCCGGGGGCATCATCGAGCGACAGTTCTGCCGGACGGGTGTCCGGGTGCCAGGTGGCACGCAGGTAGTCCGGTAGGTGGCGCACATAGGCGCTGTAACGTGAGCGCATCAGACGCTCGGCATCCGGCGCGGCGTCGCCGGCATGGAAGCGCCCGCAGCAGGCGGCGTAGTCGGCGGCCAGGCCACAGGGAC